>NZ_JBLEBI010000093.1:0-25259 GCF_047340315.1 Streptomyces sp. AF1A | reverse complement strand
AAACTCTATCAGGGTTTTTCCACCTCTCTGACCACCCCCCTGCAGACATGCAGAAGGGGATCCAGAGATAGGATCCGACGAGTTTGGGTACCGCTGAGCCGCGAGCGCTTTCGCGCCGCCTCGCCTCAAGCGGGAGTACGACTGTACACGGGGTCTTGAAGCGGGTGCAAATCCGCCGGGTTGGTGGTCTAGACCACTAGCTGATAGCTTCCATCCGGAACCGCCACTTCACATGACATACCCTGCTGCTCAGTGCGCCGTCCGGGTCAGCCAGTGACGGCCCGTGAGCAGCTCCACCTCTGGGAGGCTCCCATGACCACCGTGACGTCCCCGCTCGCCGGACGCGCCATCGGACTGGCCGCAGTGCCGGATCCGGTCTTCTCCGGGGCCATGGTCGGCCCCGGTACCGCGATCGACCCAGTGCGAGAGCCTTCCGAGGCAGTGGCGCCCGTGGACGGCGTCATCGTCTCCCTGCACCCTCATGCCTTCGTCGTGGTGGACGAGAGCGGACACGGGGTGCTCACGCACCTCGGTATCGACACGGTCCAGCTCAACGGCGAGGGTTTCGAGCTGCTCGTGCACAAGGGCGACACCGTGACCCGCGGCCAGGGCATCGTGCGCTGGAACCCCGCCGCGGTGGAGGCCGCCGGCAAGTCCCCGGTGTGCCCCGTGGTGGCGCTGGAAGCCACGGCCGATTCCCTCTCCGAGCTCCGCGACAGCAGTGACGTGAAGCCCGGCGACAGTCTCTTCTCCTGGAGCTGACGGCAGTGCCGTCACAGGACGGCGAACTGGACAACGACCGCGGCGGCGGGCCCGCCGCACTATCGGAGACGGGTGAGATGGAGACAACGCTGCGAGGCGTCGGCGTGAGCCATGGCGTGGCGATCGGCGAGGTTCGGCACATGGGCACGGCGGTGCTGGAGCCGCCGGCCAAGCAGATCCCCGCCGAGGAGGCCGAGCGGGAGCAGGGGCGCGCCCGCCAGGCCGTGGATGCCGTGGCCGCCGACCTGATGGCGCGCGGCCACCTGGCGGGGGGCGAGGCCCAGGCGGTGCTCGAGGCGCAGGCCATGATGGCCCAGGACCCCGAGCTGATGGCGGACGTGGAGCGGCGGATCGCCGTCGGCAGCACCGCCGAACGAGCCGTGTACGACGCGTTCGCGGCGTACCGGGAGCTGTTGGCCGGCGCCGGTGAGTACCTCGCCGGCCGGGTGGCCGACCTCGACGATGTGCGGAACCGTATCGTCGCCAGGCTGCTGGGCGTGCCGATGCCGGGCGTCCCGGACAGCGACCGGCCCTATGTCCTGGTGGCGCGCGATCTGGCTCCTGCCGACACGGCGCTGCTGGACCCGTCTCTGGTGCTCGGTTTCGTGACCGAGGAGGGCGGTCCGACCAGTCACAGCGCGATCCTGGCCCGGGCGCTGGGCGTGCCGGCCGTCGTGGCTCTGCCGGGTGCGGGCGAACTGGCCGAGGGCGCGGTCATCGCCGTCGACGGCAGCACCGGTGATGTCTTCGTGAACCCCAGTGAGGAGAAGAAGGCGGAGCTGGAGGCCGCGGCCGAGGAGCGGAAGGCCGCGCTGGCGGCCTCGACCGGGCCGGGGGTGACGGCGGATGGGCACAAGGTCCCGCTGCTGGCCAACGTCGGCGGCCCGGCGGACGTGCCCGCAGCCGTGGAGGCCGGGGCCGAGGGCGTCGGTCTGTTCCGCACCGAGTTCCTGTTCCTGGACGACAGCAAGAACGCTCCTTCCGAGGAGAAGCAGGTGACCGCCTACCGCCAGGTGCTGGAGGCGTTCCCCGAGAGCCGTGTGGTCGTGCGGGTACTGGACGCGGGTGCGGACAAGCCGCTGGACTTCTTGACTCCCTCGGACGAGCCGAACCCGGCGCTGGGTGTGCGTGGCCTGCGGACGCTGCTCGACCATCCCGAGATCCTGCGCACGCAGCTGACCGCGCTGGCGCGGGCCGCCGAGGGGCTGCCCGTCTATCTCGAGGTGATGGCGCCCATGGTGGCGGACCGCACGGACGCGAAGGCGTTCGCGGACGCCTGCCGTGCCGCGGGGCTGCAGGCGAAGTTCGGGGCCATGGTCGAGATCCCGTCGGCCGCGCTGCGGGCGCGATCGATCCTGCAGGAGGTCGAGTTCCTGTCCCTGGGGACCAACGACCTCGCGCAGTACACGTTCGCCGCGGACCGCCAGGTGGGCGCGGTGTCACGGCTCCAGGACCCGTGGCAGCCGGCGCTGCTGGACCTGGTCGCGCTGTCCGCCGAGGCGGCCAAGGCCGAGGGCAAGAGCTGCGGTGTGTGCGGTGAGGCCGCGTCCGATCCGCTGCTGGCCTGTGTGCTGACCGGCCTGGGTGTCACCTCCCTGTCCATGGGTGCCGCGTCGATTCCGTATGTCCGGGCGACGCTGGCGAAGTACACGCTGGCGCAGTGCGAGCGGGCCGCATCGGCCGCGCGTGCTGCGGACAGCGCCGAGGAGGCGCGCAGCGCGGCTCAGGCGGTGCTGTCCGGCGAGTAGTCGGACCGGCGCCCGTGGTGGCCGGGTCAGGGGCGTCCCGCCTCCGGGTGGGACGCCCCTGGTGCGTTCGGCGTCTTCGGGAGGCGGTCAGTGGTGGTGTCCTTCCGTGGCGCCGTCCTCTCCGAGATCGGGTGGCTCGCAGTAGTCGACGCCGGGTTCGGGAGAGATGAGGTCGCCGGATTCGACGTCGGTGCAGTAGGCGTCGAACACCTCGGAGGCGGTGAGCGGTTCGAGGCGGCCACCGCGCAGCCGCCAGCCGTGGACGCGGTCTGGCGTGCCGGGTGCGGTGGCACGCAGGACGAGTCCACCGGGGCTTCGGGTCGCGAGGCCCAGGGCGAGGACGCTCGTGAATTCCAGGGCCTCGGCCTCGTCGAGGCGGGTGTCGCCGTCGGTGTCCTGGTCGGCGTGCAGGACGGAGACGAGGGTGTCGGGTGGTCCGGCGACGCTGCAGACGAGGTGGCGCTCGCCGGGCGGTGCGGTGTCGAGGATGCGGACGAGCAGGTCGGAGGCGCGGTTGAAGGCCGCCCGGCCGATGTCCTCACCGCAGGTCGGGCAGGGGCCGAGGCGGGTCAGGAGGGTGGTGGCGTACTCCCAGGTGGCCTTGCGTACCGCTTCGTCGACGAGGGCCGGCACGAGTGCGGTGAGCGGGCTGCCGTCGTAGGGGATGGTGGGTCCGGTGGCGGCGAGTTCCGCGGTGAACCGGGTCCGGCTTGCGGGGAGGTCGGGGTCGAGGCCGGTCTCGGCGCAGAATTCCGCGTACTCCTCGGGGTCGAAGAGGGCGAGGCTGGTGTGTCCGCCCTGGGCTGCGCGGATTTTGAGGACGGCCTCGATCTGCTGGAGGTAGGTGGTGTGGTCGTCGAAGGTGAAGCTCCGGTAGCGCCGCATGGCACGGAAGTCGTGTTCGTCGGTGAGCAGGCCGATGGTGCCGGCGATCTCCCGGCGCAGTGCGCGTCGCATGGTCCGGTCGTCGGTGTGCGCCATGTTTCCCCCTGTACGCAGTCGATCAATGCTCACTCACAGTAACCGGCGGCACTGACAACGGAGGTCGGCGTGGGCCGGTCGGCACTGAATCCGCTGGTCACGACGGGAGAGCGGCGGAAGGGGACGGCGGCCCCGGACGTCGCCGTGCTCGGTGACGTCCGGGGCCGCTGGGGTCGGGTGAGGCGCCGGCGGTCAGGCGCGCTTGCGGGCCAGTTCCTCGTAGAAGGCGAGCAGGCCGAGGTCGTCGATGGAGCCGGGGTTGACCGCCTTGTGCAGCGGCGTGCCCTGCAGCAGGCGCTTGACGGGTACCTCGATGCGCTTGCCGGTGAGTGTGTGCGGGACGCCGGGCACTTCGATGATCTCGTCGGGGATGTGGCGGGGGGAGAGCTGTTCGCGGATGGCCTGCTTGATCCGGTGCTGGAGGGCCTCGTCCAGGACGGCGCCGGGAGCGAGGTGCACGAACAGGGGCATCCAGTAGCCGCCGTCGGGCTGTTCGATGCCGACGACCAGGGATTCCTTGATCTCGGGCAGCCGCTCGACCACCTCGTAGATGTCGGCGGAGCCCATGCGCACGCCCTGCCGGTTGAGGGTGGAGTCGGACCGGCCGTGGATGATCACGGTGCCGCGTGAGGTGAGCGTGATCCAGTCGCCGTGGCGCCAGACCCCGGGGTAGGTGTCGAAGTAGCTTTCCCGGTAGCGCTCGCCGTCGGGGTCGTTCCAGAAGCGGATCGGCATGGACGGCATGGGATTGGTGACCACGAGTTCGCCGACCTCGTCGATGAGGGGTTTGCCGCTGGGGTCCCAGGACTGCAGGTCGGTGCCGAGGCCGGGTGCCTGGAGCTCGCCGGTGTGGACGGGGAGGGTGGGGACGGCTCCGGCGAAGCAGGAGCAGACGTCGGTGCCGCCGCTGACCGAGGCGATCCACAGGTCGTCGCGGACCTCGTCGTGCAGCCAGCGGAATCCGTCGGGCGGGAGCGGCGAGCCGGTGGTGGCGACGCACTGCACCGTGGAGAGGTCGTAGTCCCGGGCCGGGTGGACGCCGGCCTTGCGGCAGGCCATGACATAGGCGGCGGAGGTGCCGTAGAGCGTGGCTCCGGTGCGTTCGGCCACCCGCCACTGCGCGCCCGTGTCCGGGTAACCGGGGCTGCCGTCGTACAGGATGATCGTCGTTCCGGTGAGCAGGCCGGAGACGAGGAAGTTCCACATCATCCAGCCGGTCGAGGTGTACCAGAAGAAGCGGTCCTCGGGGCCGAGGTCGCAGTGCAGGCCCAGCTGCTTGAGATGTTCGACCAGGATGCCGCCCTGGGACTGGACGATGGCCTTGGGCAGGCCGGTCGTGCCGGAGGAGTACAGCACCCACAGCGGGTGGTCGAAGGGCACCTGCTCGAAGACGGGTTCGGCGTCGGCGGCCGTCAGGGCCGACCACTCCAGGGCGCCTTCGGGTGCGTCGGTGCCGAGGAGCGGGATGTGGACGACCGCGCGCAGGGTGGGCAGCTCGCGGCGCAGCTGGGCGACGGTCTCCCGGCGGTCGTGTTCCTTGCCGCCGTAGCGGTAGCCGTCCACCGTGAACAGGACGACCGGCTCGACCTGCTGGAAGCGGTCGAGGACGCTGCGGGCGCCGAAGTCGGGGGCACACGAGGTCCAGACGGCGCCGACGGCGGCTGTGGCGAGGAGTGCGACGACGGCCTGCGGGATGTTGGGGAGGTAGCCGCTGACGCGGTCGCCGGGGCGTACCCCGAGGGCGCGGAGTTCGCCGGCCAGGGAGCCGACCTGGCGGCGCAGCTCGGACCAGGTCACCGGGCGGGGTTCGTGGGTCTCGTCCACGTGGAGGAGGGCTGGTTCGTCCGCGCGGTCGGCGGCGGCGCGCAGGGCGTGCTCGGCGTAGTTCAGGGTGGCTCCCGGGAACCACTGGGCGCCGGGCATGGCGCGGTCGCCCAGCACGCGCGCGTAGGGCGTCGAGAACCGTACGTCGAACCAGTCGGTGACCGCTTTCCAGAAGGTGTCCAGCTGCTCGACGGACCAGCGGTGCAGGGCCGGGTAGCCTCCCTCGGCCGGAGCCCCGTGGTGTTCGGCGGCCCATGCCTGGAACTTGGTGATGCGTGCCTCGGCGATCCGCTCGGGATCGGGCTGCCAGAGCGGCTGGGGGTTCGCGGTCGACATGTGCGGCTCCCGGACTGTGCGCGTCGTGTGCGTCGGTCCGCGCACGGGCTGGGGTGTGCGCGTGACGCGGCTGACAGGGACGATGCCATGTGATCGACTTCTGCACCAGGGTGCGCCCCACATAGTCCGTGTCGCGAAGATGTGGTCCCGGCATGGGTGAACGGCAGTTGAACGACACGCCGGCGCGGGGCGCTGGGTGACAGGGTGAGCAGCATGGACGGTCGTGACCTGGTGCGTTCGGTGAGGGTGGTCGGCTCGGGGAGGGGTGCTCTGGGGTTGCGCACCGTGCGGGCAGCGTGGCGCCGGAGGCGGATCGATGCGGCCGGACTGCCGCGGCGGGGTGCCGAGCGTGCACGGGTTCCGGGCCAGGTGGAGAGCGTGGAGCCGGGGCCGGGGGGCGGTGTGATCCGGTTCAGCCGGTCCGAGCTGCGCATCACCGTGACGGTGAACGGGGCCGTCTTCTGGGGCTGGGACGGGTCGGGCCCGCAGCCGTCGTACGCGCTCACGGGGGGCTGTCCCGAACCGGATCCTCGGGCGGTGCTGGAGCCGGACAAGGACGGTGGCTGGCGGGTGGTCGCCGAGCGCGTGACGGTCGTCGTCTCGCGGCACGGTGCGGTGGAGGTGTGCACCCCGGGCGGGGTCACCCTGCGGCGGGACCTTCCGCCGCGCTGGTGGGAGCCCGTCGACGGGGGCACGGCGAGGTGGATGCAGCGGTCGGAGGTGGCGGCCGACGCCCGGTTCTTCGGCCTGGGCGGGCGGGCGTCGGGTCCCCGGCTGCGGGACGGCACGTACCGGCTGTGGAACACCGATCCCGGGCGTGCGTTCGCCCCGGACGACGATCCGCTGTATCTGACCATGCCGGTGCAGCTGGTGGTGGCGGATGCCGGCACCCATCTGCTCTTCCACGACACCACCTGGGACGGCACGGTGGTCCTGCGGGAGGGCGAGGAGGGCGCGGGGTCCGGGCACGACCAGGTGGGGCGCTGCGAGGTGCGGATGGACGGCGGTCCGCTGCGCTGCTGGGTGATGGTGGGCACTCCCGCGCGCGTGCTGCAGACCTGGGCGTCCCTGACCGGTGCGCCCGCGCTGCCCCCGGCGTGGGCGCTGGGCCACCACCATGCGCGGTGGGGCTTCGGCAGCGAGCAGGAGGTACGCCGGATCGTCGCCGGCTATCAGGAGCGCGATCTGCCCCTGGACGCCGTTCATCTGGACATCGACCACTACGACGACCATCAGGTCTTCACCGTCGACCGGGAGCGCTTCCCGAAGCTGCCCGTTCTCGCCGAGGAGCTGCGGCGCAGCGGTGTCCGGCTGGTGTCGATCGTCGATCCGGCCGTGAAGGCGGCGCCGGGGAACTCCGTGTACGACGGCGGGGCGGCCGTGGACGCGTTCGTGCGGGACGCCTCGGGGCGGACGGTGCTGGGTGTGGTGTGGGCCGGCGAGTCGGTGTATCCGGACTTCACGCACGCGCGCGTGCGCTCATGGTGGGGCGGGCTGTACGAGGAGCGGCTCGGTCAGGGTTTCTCCGGGTTCTGGCACGACATGAACGAGCCGACGTCGTTCCACGCCTTCGGTGAGCCGACGCTGCCGCGTTCCGCCCGGCACGCGCTGGAGGGGCGCGGAGGCGATCACCGGGAAGCGCACAACGTGTACGCGCTGTGCATGGCGCGTGCGGCGTACGAGGGATTGCGCGAGCTTGCGCCTCAGGAGCGGCCGTTCCTGTTCACGCGCTCCGGCTGGGCGGGCGTCCAGCGTTACGGCGGCACCTGGTCGGGGGACGTGGCGACGGGCTGGCCCGGACTGCGGGCCTCCCTGTCGCTGGTCCTGGGACTCGGGCTGTGCGGGGTGCCGTACTCGGGGCCGGACGTGGGCGGTTTCGACGGCAGTCCGTCGCCGGAGCTGTACCTCAGGTGGTTCCAGCTCGGTTCGTATCTGCCGCTGTTCCGCACGCACGCGAGTCTGCGGGCGGGTCGCAGGGAGCCGTGGGAGTTCGGCCCGGAGGTGCTGGAGCACGCGCGCGTGGCGCTGCTGGAGCGCCGGCGACTGCTGCCCTACTTCGTGACGCTGGCGCATCTGGCCCGGCGGACGGGGGCTCCGTACGTCCGTCCGCTGTGGTGGGGGGCGCCGGAGGACCGGTCGCTGCGCGACTGCGAGGACACGTTTCTGCTGGGCGACGGTCTGCTGGTGGCTCCGGTCCTGGAGCCGGGTGCCGACCGGCGCGCGGTGCGTCTGCCGCGCGGCCGGTGGTACGACACGGTGACCGAGCAGGCGTACGAGGGACCGGGGCAGGTTCTCGTGGACGCGCCCCTGTCCCGGATACCGGTGCTCGCGCGTGCGGGCGCGGTGGTGCCGGTGCGCCGCGCCGACGGGGGGCTGGAGCTGGAGGTGTGGGCTCCCGCGCGCGGTCGTACGGGGGGCGGGCTGGTCGTGCCGGACGCGGGCGACGGGTGGGACGAACCGGAGATCGAACGCTACGTCGTCCGCCGGCAGGGCCGGCAGGTGGTGGTCACGCGCGAAGGGGAGGACGGCGCGAGTGAGCCGTCCTGCCCGGTGCGCGTCCGGGGGCTCGGCTGAGCCGCGCGCGTCAGATGTACCGGCCCTCGAACCAGGCCCGCGCCGCGATGGTGTGCAGCGGGAAGGCCAGTTCCTCGGGCCTGCGCAGGAGGTGCCAGCCCTCGGTCTCGTCCGTGGGGCCGGAGGGGGGCAGTCCCTCGGCCGGGCGTTCCGGAAGCAGTCCGAACAGCAGCAGGTGCCCGTCGGGCGAGCTCATGGCGTCCACGAGCCGCACGTCGCGCGCGGCGGCGTCGATGCCGGTCTCCTCCTTGAGTTCGCGTACGACGGCATGCTTCCAGTCCTCGCGGTCGTCGATGTAGCCGCCGGGCAGGGCCGTGCCTCCGCGTGCGGGGGCGACGGTGCGGGTGATGACGACGAGGGCGGTGCCCTTGGTGTCGTACACGGGCTGGAGCGCGATGGCGACCGGCAGCGGGTTGCGGTAGGCGACGGTCCCGCAGGACGGGCAGGTGCGCGGCCAGCCGGAAACGCCCTCTCCATAGGGCGCTCCGCAGCTCGAACAGTGCGAGCCCGGCACGGATTTGGCAGTTGGTCGGTGATTTTCGGACACGCGCGGACTGTATCCGATCACGGGAGGGACGTCTTCCGGAAGTGACGCACCCTTGAGCGGTCCGACCGCGTGAGGGGCGGCCGGAACCACCCCCGTCGGCCCCGGCCGCCCCTCACGTACCACGACGCCGATCGCGGCCGTTCGGTTCTCCGGACATGCCCTGCTCTTTTGCGCCGCGGCGTGACACACTTCTGACGCTCCGTCAGGTCGAGGCAACGGGGAGGGGCTTTGCCGCACACACGGAAACCCGCGGTGGCGGGCTGGTTCACCGGCGAGGGCGACGACTTCCGGCTTCTGGGCACCCGGTGCTCGTCCTGTGCCTCGGTCTTCTTCCCGCGCGAGGACGCCCACTGCCGCAACCCGCACTGCGCGGGCGGCGTCCTCGAGGAGGTCTCCCTGTCCCCAAGGGGGCGGATCTGGTCGTACACCGACAGCAGATACCGTCCACCGTCACCCTATGTGAGTA
The DNA here is from genome assembly GCF_047340315.1 of Streptomyces sp. AF1A. NCBI lineage: Bacteria > Bacillati > Actinomycetota > Actinomycetes > Kitasatosporales > Streptomycetaceae > Streptomyces > Streptomyces sp. AF1A. Next base: position 16,021 of record NZ_JBLEBI010000093.1, on the reverse strand, counting down.
ATCCGGAACTTCCCTGGGAGCCCTACGCGTTGATCGCGGTGGAGCTGGAGTCCGAGCGGATCGTGGTGCTGGGACAGGCGGCTCCCGGGGTCACCGTCGCCGATCTGACGGTGGGCATGGAGGTGCAGGCCGTCCCGGGCGTGCTCCATGAGAACGCGGACACGACCTGGACGATCTGGCACTGGCGGCCGACGGGGGTGACGGCATGACGGCGGATGTGGCGGTGCTCGGCGTGGGCATGCACCCCTGGGGCAAGTGGGGGCGCGGCTTCGTGGAGTACGGGGCGGCGGCTGCGCGTGCGGCGCTCGAAGACGCCGGCATCGGCTGGCGGGACGTCGGCTCCATCGTGGGCGCGGACACGGTGCGCGGCGGATATCCCGGGTACGTCGCGGGGGCGGCGTTCGCCAAGGCGCTCGGCTGGCAGGGCGCCCGGGTCACCAGTGTCTACGCGGCCTGTGCGTCCGGGGCACAGGCGATCGCGACAGCACGGGCGCAGATCCTGGCCGGCCTCGCCGACGTCGTCCTCGTGGCCGGCGCGGACGCCGCGCCCAAAGGGTTCTTCCGGCCCGCGGGCGGAGACCGTCCCGACGATCCGGACTGGTTGCGCTTCCGGCTGCTCGGGGCGACGAATCCGGCGTACTTCGGGCTGTACGCGCGGCGGCGGATGGCCGTCCACGGCGACACCCCGGAGGACTTCGCGCTGGTCAAGGTGAAGAACTCGGTCATGGGAGCGCTGAATCCGTACGCCCGCTACCGCACGCGGGTCACCGCCGAGGAGGTCGCCGCCTCACCCGTGGTCGCCGATCCACTGCGGCTGCTCGACATCTGCGCCACGTCCGACGGCGGTGCGGCGCTGGTGCTGTCGAGCCTGGGGTTCGCACGGCGGCACGGCGCGAACCGGCCGGTGCGGATCCGAGCGGTGTCGACGGTGACCCCGCGCTTCCCGAACACGGTGCTCGACCTGCCGGACATCGCCACGGACTCGGCGGTCGCGGTGCAGCCCGCGGACGAGACGTTCCGCACGTCCATCGCCCGGACCGCCTATGAGGAGGCCGGCATCGGTCCCGAGGATCTGTCCCTGGCGGAGGTCTACGACCTGTCCACGGCCCTGGAGTTGCAGTGGTACGAGGATCTGGGGCTGTGCGGCGAGGGCGAGGGGGCCAAGCTCGTGAGGGAGGGCGCGACGGCTCCCGGTGGTCGGACACCCGTCAACACCAGTGGCGGCCTCGCCGCTTTCGGTGAGGCCGTGCCGGCGCAGGCCGTCGCCCAGGTCTGCGAACTGACCTGGCAGTTGAGGGGCGCCGCGGGCGACCGCCAGATATCCGGGGCACGCGTGGGGATCACCGCCAACCAGGGGCTGTTCGGGCATGGTTCGTCGGTGGTCGCGGTGAGATGAGCGGCAGGCCGCACCGGTTTCACCGTGGACGCCGAGCTGATCCGGTCGGTGGGGCGAGCGCGGAGCAGACGGTCGCCGGGCGCGCGCGAGTGGGCCATGTCGGCGGGGCGGCTTCCTGGTGCCGACGGGCGGGGAGGCGCTCGATGCACTGGTCCGCCGTGCGCGACGCACGCTCGTCGGCGGGCGGGCGGCCGGTCACCCACGAGGCGCAGTGCGCTACCGGCGAGCTCTGAACGGCCCTGCCGTATACGTTCGTTGAGGCGGTGGCCGACTGAAGGGTCGCTGTCACCGTCGCCGCCGGCAACCTTGACGCCCCCGTGACGCCGGTGAACACTTCCCGGTGTCAGCCGACATCGTCGTACATTCTCGGCGTTATCAGGCACTGTGCCACGGGTCTGTCCTGCTCGACCGCCCGTCCCTGCCCGGCGATCCGGCTGCCACGGCACGCTCGTCGCTGATGCCGGGCGGGGCGCGGAACCTCCCCGCCTTCGGCTGAAGTCGCCAAGGGAACCGTCCTGCACGACAGGGCCGGGGCCGATCGCCCCGCACCGGCGCCAAGGGAGCCGCCATGAGCAATGGAGACATATTCGTCGGCGAGGTCATCGGCACCGCGATCCTGGTCCTCTTCGGTGCCGGTGTCTGCGCCGCCGTCACCCTCAGATACTCCAAGGCACGGGCCTCGGGGTGGATCGTGATCGCGTTCGGGTGGGGCTTCGGTGTGCTCGCCGGCGCGTACACCGCCGCGCCGCTCTCCGGCGGTCAGATCAACCCGGCCGTCACCATCGGCATCGCCGTCGACACCGGCAAGTGGGGCAAGGTCTGGGTGTATCTGCTGGGACAGATCGTGGGCGCGATGCTCGGTGCCGTACTGGCGTACCTGGCCTATCTCGCCCAGTTCCAGGCCAACACGCGCAAGGAGGGCACCACCGAGGGAACCGCGGACGAGCCGTTGCCGACGCTCGGGATCTTCTCCACGATCCCGGAGATCCGCAATCCGGTCGCCAACCTCGTCACCGAGATCATCGCGACCGTGTCGCTGGTGCTGCCCATCCTCGCCTTCGGGCTGACGAGGGGGCTCGGCGAGTCCGGCACCACCGTGCTGATCGTCTCGCTGCTGGTCGTCGGGATCGGGCTCTCCCTCGGCGGCCCCACCGGCTATGCCATCAACCCGGCACGTGACCTCGGCCCGCGCATCGTGCACACCTTCCTGCCCATACCGAACAAGGGCACCTCCGACTGGGGTTACGCCTGGATCCCGGTCGCGGGCCCACTGATCGGCGGAGCACTCGCCGGCCTCATCTACCACGTGGCCTTCTGATCACGGTACGCCGCTTCCCTCGCGGCCCTCAGACCCAGCGACCCGACCCAGCGACCCAGGGACAGCCATGACGGACACCGTCGAGAAGTACGTCGCCGCCATCGACCAGGGCACCACGTCCAGCCGCTGCATCGTCTTCGACCACAGCGGCGCGATCGTCGCCGTCGACCAGCGCGAGCACCGCCAGATCTTCCCCAAGCCGGGCTGGGTGGAGCACGACGCCACCGAGATCTGGTCCAAGGTGCAGGCCGTGGTGGCCGGCGCGCTCGCCAAGGCCGGGCTGCGCGCGGACCAGTTGAGCGCGCTCGGCATCACCAACCAGCGGGAGACCACGGTCCTGTGGGACCGCGCCACGGGCAAGCCCGTGCACAACGCCATCGTCTGGCAGGACACCCGCACCGCCGGGCTGTGCAACGAACTGGGCGGCGCGGACGGGCAGGACCGCTTCCGCGAGCAGACCGGCCTGCCGCTGGCCAGCTACTTCTCCGGACCCAAGGCGGCCTGGCTGCTGGACCACGTGCCCGGGCTCAGGGAGCGCGCCACACGCGGCGAGATCGCCTTCGGCACCATCGACTCCTGGCTGATCTGGAACCTGACCGGCGGAACCGACGGCGGCCGGCATGCCACCGACGTCACCAACGCCGGGCGCACCATGCTGATGAACCTCGACACCCTCCAGTGGGACCCGGCCATCCTGTCCGCCATGAACGTGCCCGAGGCGGTCCTGCCCGAGATCAGGTCCTCCGCCGAGGTCTACGGCACCGCGGTCGGGCAGCTCGCCGGGGTGCCCGTGGCCTCCGCGCTGGGCGACCAGCAGGCCGCCGTGTTCGGGCAGGCCTGCTACGACGTCGGCACCGCCAAGAACACCTACGGCACCGGCAGTTTCCTGCTGCTGAACACCGGCAACCGGCCGGTGCCGTCCAAGAGCGGGCTCCTGACGACGATGGGCTACAAGATCGGCGGGGAGGCGCCGGTGTACTGCCTGGAGGGGTCCATAGCGATCACGGGTGCGCTGGTCCAGTGGTTCCGCGACCAGCTCGGCATCATCCGCACCGCCGACGAGATCGAGACGCTGGCGGCGAGCGTCGAGGACAACGGTGGCGCCTACATCGTGCCGGCGTTCTCCGGCCTGTTCGCACCGTACTGGCGCTCCGACGCACGCGGGGTCGTCACGGGCCTGACCCGCTACGTCACGAAGGCCCACCTCGCGCGCGCGGTGCTGGAGGCGACCAGCTGGCAGACCCGCGAGGTCGTGGACGCCATGTACCAGGACTCCGGGGTGCGGATCACCACGCTGAAGGTCGACGGCGGCATGACGAAGAACAATCTGCTCATGCAGCATCAGGCGGACGTCCTCGGCGTGCCGGTGATCCGGCCGCGGGTGTCGGAGACGACCTGTCTGGGCGCCGCCTACGCGGCCGGCCTGGCGACCGGCGTCTGGAACGACCTGGACGAGCTGAAGTCGCACTGGCAGAAGGACGCGGAGTGGACGCCGGCGATGGAGACGTCGGTGCGCGACCGCGAGTACCGCAACTGGCGCAAGGCGGTGGAGAAGAGCTTCGGCTGGCTGCAAGCGGACGACGCGTAGAAGTCGCCGCACGCGCGCGTGCTTCTCACCGAACCACGGCCCGTGCCCCGGTCGGCGGGGTGCGGGCCGTGCCCGCCGGTCAGCCGGTGACGGGCTGGCGGCGGCCGGCGGCGCACTCCATGGCGTGCTGCACGACGCCGATGAGCACCTCCTTGACGGACTCCCGCTCCCGGGCGTCACAGAACACGACGGGTACCTCGTCGTCCAGGTCGAGTGCCCGGCGAACGGAGTCCGCCGGGTGACGGGGGGCTCCTTCGAAGCAGTTGACGCCGACGAGGAAGGGTATGGAACGCCGCTCGAAGTAGTCCACCGCGGCGAAGCAGTCCTCCAGGCGGCGCGTGTCGGCGAGGACGACGGCACCGAGCGCGCCCGCGGACAGCTCGTCCCACATGAACCAGAACCGTTCCTGCCCGGGCGTGCCGAAGAGGTACAGCACCAGGTCCTCGCGCAGGGTGATCCGGCCGAAGTCCATGGCGACGGTGGTGGTGTGCTTGCCCTCCACACCGCTGGTGTCGTCGACCGGGCGCCCGGCCTCGGTGAGCAGTTCCTCGGTGCGCAGGGGCCTGATCTCGCTGACCGCGCCGACCAGGGTCGTCTTGCCGACGCCGAAGCCGCCGGCCACCAGGACCTTGAGCGTCACGGGCTCGACCGGGTGCTTGCCAGGCTCAGAACGCCCGAGGACCATCGATCTCTTCTCCTGCTTGACGGGGCTCGGGGGACGGCGGGCCGTAGCCGCCGCCACCGGGGGTTTCGATGACGAGTACGTCGCCGGGGCCGACGTCCGCGGAGCCGCTGCCGCCGAGGTCGGTGACCGTGCCGTCGTTGCGCTCCACCCGGTTCGCGCCGAGCGCTCCGGGTTCGCCGCCCGCCATGCCGTACGGGGGCACACGGCGGTGCTGGGAGAGGGTGGAGACGGTCATGGGTTCCAGGAAACGGATGCGGCGCACGGCGCCGTCGCCGCCGCGCCACCGTCCGGCGCCACCGCTCCCCCGCCGCACGGCGAACTCCTCCAGCCTCACCGGCAGCCGCCACTCGAGGACTTCGGGGTCGGTGAGCCGGGAGTTGGTCATGTGGGTCTGCACGACATCGGCCCCGTGGAAGCCGTCGCCCGCCCCCGATCCGGAGGCGACGGTCTCGTAGTACTGGTGGCGTTCGTTGCCGAAGCTGACGTTGTTCATGGTGCCGGAGCCCTCGGCCTGGACGCCGAGCGCCGCGTAGAGGGCGCCGGTGATGGCCTGGGAGGTCTCGACGTTGCCCGCGACGACGGCGGCCGGCGGCTCGGGGGCGAGCATGGAGCCGGGCGGCACCACGATGTCCAGCGGGCGCAGGCAGCCGTCGTTGAGCGGGATGTCGTCGGCGACCAGGGTGCGGAAGACGTACAGGACGGCCGCGTTGACGACCGCGAAGGGGGCGTTGAAGTTGGTGGTGAGCTGCGCGGAGGTGCCGGTGAAGTCGATGGTGGCGCGCCGCTCGACGCGGTCCACGCGCACGCGGACGCGGATGACGGCGCCCGAGTCGGTCTCGTAGGCGTACTCGCCGTCGTCGAGGGCGTCGATGACGCGCCGCACGGCCTCCTCGGCGTTGTCCTGGACGTGCCGCATATAGGCCTGGACGACGTCGAGGCCGAACTCGCCGATCATGCGGCGGACTTCGTCGACGCCCTTCTGGTTGGCGGCGATCTGCGCGCGCAGGTCGGCCAGGTTGGTGCTCGGGTTGCGGGAGGGGTGCCGTGCCTCGGTGAGCAGGCGGCGGGTCTCCTCCTCCCGGAAGCGGCCGTTCTCGGCGAGGAGCCAGTTGTCGAAGAGGACGCCCTCCTCGTCGATGGTGCGGCTGTGGGCGGGCATGGAGCCGGGGGCGATGCCGCCGATCTCGGCGTGGTGGCCGCGCGAGGCCACGTAGAAGAGGATCTTCGGGTGACTCTGCGTGTCGGTGGGGGCGTCGGTGTCGAAAACCGGGGTGATCACCGTGACGTCGGGCAGGTGCGTGCCGCCGTGGTACGGGTCGTTGACGGCGTAGGTGTCGCCCGGTCGCATCGAGGCGCCCCGGCGTCGGATCACCTCTTTGACGCTGGTGCCCATGGAGCCCAGGTGGACGGGGATGTGCGGGGCGTTGGCGACCAGGTTTCCGTCCGGGTCGAACAGGGCGCAGGAGAAGTCCAGGCGCTCCTTGATGTTGACGGACTGGGCCGTGGACTCCAGCCGGGCGCCCATCTGCTCGGCGATCGACATGAAGAGGTTGTTGAAGACCTCGAGGAGAACCGGGTCGACTTTTGTGTCGAGATCGGAACTCTCCGTGACCGCTACGCGTTCCATGACCAGATGCCCGTCGTCGGTCGCCACGGCCCGCCAGCCGTCGTCGACGACGGTCGTGGCGCCGGACTCGGTGATGATCGCGGGTCCGGTGACGGCCTCGCCGGGGGGAAGGGCCTCGCGGCGGTGCAGGGGTACGTCGCGCCAGGAGCCGCCGGTGTGGAGGCGGACGGTGTCGGGCGCGGCGGGCCGGCCCTCGTACGGGGCGAGGGCGGAGAGATCGGGGGGTGCGGTGATGCCGGTGGCTTCGACGGAGAGGGCTTCGACGACGATCGGACGGTCGAGCGTGAAGGAGTACGTGGCGCGATGACGTTCTTCGAAGGCGCACCTCATGGCGTCCGGCTCGGTCAGTTCCACCGTGAGGGTGGTGTCGGTTCCGTCGTAGCGGACCTGCGCGCGGCGGGTGACCCGGATGCGGTCCTCCGGGATGTCCTCGGCGACGAGTTCGGCGCGGGCGGCGGCTTCCAGGTCGTCCGCCGTCTTGCGGACGCCGGGCATGGCGGCGGCCTCGAGCGGGGCCTCGACGGACTGTTCGCGCATGGCGGTGGTGTCGGCGAGGCCGATGCCGAGCGCGGAGAGGACACCGGCCATGGGGGGTACGAGGACGGTGCGGATGCCGAGCGACTCGGCGACCCGGCACGCGTGCTGGCCGCCGGCCCCGCCGAAGGTGGTCAGGGCGTACCGGGTGATGTCGTGGCCCTTCTGGACCGAGATCCGCTTCACCGCGTTGGCGATGTTGGCGACGGCGATCTGCAGGTAGCCCTCGGCCACCTGTTCGGGGGTGCGCTCGTCGCCGGTGTGCTCGTGGATCTCGCGGGCGAGGGCGGTGAACCGGTCGCGGACGAGGCCCGCGTCCAGGGGCTGGTCGCCGCCGGGTCCGAAGACGGCCGGGAAGTGGCCGGGCTGGATGCGGCCGAGCATCACGTTGGCGTCGGTGACGGTGAGCGGGCCGCCGGCCCGGTAGCAGGCGGGGCCGGGGTCGGCGCCGGCCGAGTCGGGGCCGACCCGGTAGCGGGAGCCGTCGAAGTGCAGGACGGAGCCGCCGCCTGCCGCGACGGTGTGGATGTCCAGCATGGGTGCGCGCAGCCGGACTCCCGCGATCCGGGTGGTGAAGACGCGTTCGTACTCGCCGGCGAAGTGCGAGACGTCGGTGGAGGTGCCGCCCATGTCGAAGCCGATGACCCGGTCGAATCCCGCGCGCTGGGACATGCGCGCCATGCCGACGATGCCGCCTGCCGGGCCGGAGAGGATGGCGTCCTTGCCGCGGAACTGACCGGCCTCCGTCAGCCCGCCGTTGGACTGCATGAACATCAGGCGCACGCCCCGCAGTTCGTCGGCGACATGCCGCACGTACCGGCGCAGCACGGGCGAGAGGTAGGCGTCGACGACGGCGGTGTCCCCGCGTGGGACGAGCTTCATCAGCGGGCTGACCTCGCTGGACAGCGAGATCTGCGGGAATCCGGTGCGGGCGGCGAGTTCGCCGATCGCCCGCTCGTGCGCCGGGTGGAGGTGGCTGTGCAGGCAGACGACGGCGACCGCGCGGATCCCGTCGTCGTACGCCTGCCGCAGCGGGCCCGCCAGGGCGTCGAGGTCGGGGGCGCGCAGCACGGTGCCGTCGGCGGCGACGCGTTCGTCGACCTCGACGACCCGCTCGTCGAGCAGCTCGGGCAGTTCGATGCGGCGGGCGAAGATGTGGGGCCGGTTCTGGTAGGCGATGCGCAGGGCGTCGCGGAAACCGCGGGTGATGACCAGGAGGGTGCGTTCGCCCTTGCGCTCCAGGAGTGCGTTGGTGGCGACGGTGGTGCCCATGCGGACCGCGTCGACGGGCTCCCGGGAGTCGCCGAGGAGCGCGCGGACGCCGGCGACGGCCGCGTCGTCGTACCGGGCCACGTTGTCGGAGAGCAGTTTGTGGGTGAGCAGCCGGCCGTCCGGGCGGCGCGCGACGATGTCGGTGAAGGTGCCGCCTCGGTCGACCCAGAACTGCCAGCCTGTCACGTCGCTACTCCGCTTCCGCGCCGGTCACAGCGCCCGGAGGCCGTTGATCACGTCGCGCAGAATACTCTCGTCCGGCAGTTCGGCCGGGGGTACCGGGCGCGTGACATGGACGAGTTCCGCGTGCACGAGGTCGCCGATGAGGACGCGCACCACACCGAGGGGCAGGTCGAGCTCCGCGGCGAGCTCGGCGACCGACTGCGGGGTGCCCCGGCACAGTCCCAGGATCTCCATGTGCTCGGGGGACAGTGCCGGATCCGTTTCCGGGTCGCCGGCGTCGCTCTCCGTGACGACCACCGCGATCAGGTCGAGGCGGTGCTGGGCCGCACTCGTCGTGCGGCCGCGCGTCATGGCGTACGGACGGACGACCGGTCCCGCCTCGTCGTCGAACCAGTGGCTTCCTGCCTGACCGACTGCGCTCATGCCTTTCCACTACCCGCCTGCGGGCACATCGGTGCGCGCAGCGGTGCCCAGATGCACACCGACCCGCTTGACCAGGAGCGTCATCTCGTAGGCGACCTGCCCGACGTCGGAGTCGGCGTCGGAGAGCACGGCGAGGCAGCTGCCGTCCCCGGCGGCGGTGACGAACAGGAACGCGTCGTCCAGTTCCACCACCGTCTGCCGGACGCTGCCCGCCTCGAAATGACGGCCCACGCCCTTGGCGAGGCTGTGGAAGCCGGACGCGACGGCGGCCAGATGCTCGCTGTCCTCCCTGGTCAGGTCCTTGGAAACGCCCGTGGGCAGTCCGTCGCCGGACAGGATGACGGCCTTGCGGATGCTGGCGACCCGGTCGACAAATTCGTCCAGCAGCCAGTTCAGCTGCCCCTTGCCGGTCACGGTGTGGTCGGTCGCCTTCGGTGCGGTCATCGTCCGTCCCCCTCAGTCGTTCGTTGTGCTGTGCCGTTCCGGGCGCCGTCGCCCGCGGCGTTCTCCTTGCGGCCGCGCTGCCAGCCGCGCTGGAGCGAGGCCATCCGGCTGCGGACCTCCTCGGCGTCGCGGTCGGCGGGCTGTGCCGCAGGCTCGGTGCGTCGTTCGGTGTCCTGCTTGAGCTGGGGGGCCAGGCTGGCCTGCCGTACCCGCCGGGGCAGTGGCCCGGCTTCCGGCTCCCCCGTGTCGCCGGTGGGGCCGGCCGGGACGCCCGAGGCGGGCGGCGTGGGGCGGATCCGCCGGGGCAGGGCCGGGGCCCCGGGTGCCTCGTCCGCGCCGTCGGGCGGGACGTGCTGGGTGAGCTCGGCCGGGCGGCCGGCGGCCGTACCGCGGCGGCGGGGCAGCGGCGCCGGGCCCGCATCGGCGCGCTGCGGGCCGGCAGGGGTCTCTCGGTCCGGTCCGGTGCGTCGGGTGCGCGGCTCGGTGACCGGTTTCCCGTGCGAGCTGACCAGCTTCGGTGTCTGCCGCCGCGGCAGCGGCACGGGGCCGTGCTCGCCACTCTCCTCGGGTGCCGGGCGGTCTGGAGGCCGGGAGGCCGTGTGGTCGTCGGCGGGGTCGTCGGCCGGGTCACCGACACGGGAGAGGGACCGGCGGGGGCGGAAGAGTCCGCCGCGTTCGCTGTCCTCGTCCGCCAGGGTGCCCGGGAAGTCGTCCAGGACGTCGAGATCGACGGGCGCCTCCAGCTCCACGGGGCCGTCCAGCAGGGAGGTCGGCAAGCCGGGCAGCTGCAGCGGCACCCGGGAGCGACCGGCGCCCCGGCTCGTCGCCTGCCCGAGGTCCTTCGCGGGGCGCTCCCGGTCCAGGCGGAAGCCGATGCCGTTGGTGTCGGGGACCTCGTCGCTCAGCAGCGCGTCGGGGATGAAGACGACGGCGGTGGTGCCGCCGTAGGGCGACGGCTGGAGGGAGACACGCACGTTCTGGCGCTGGGCGAGGCGGCTGACCACGAAGAGGCCGAGCCGGTCGGTGTCCGACAGTTCGAACTCGGCGGTTTCGGCGAGCCGCAGGTTGGCGTCCAGCAGTGCCTCGGCCGTCATGCCCAGACCGCGGTCGTGGATCTCCAGGGTGAAGCCGTTGGCGACCCGCTCGCCGATGGCCTGAACGGCGGTGTGCGGGGGCGAGAACACCGTGGCGTTCTCCAGGAGTTCCGCCACGAGGTGGGTGATGTCGGCGACGGCCGGGCCGATGACGGCGACGCGTGGCAGGCGCCGGACCTCGATGCGCTCGTAGTCCTCGACCTCGGCGACGGCTGCGCGGACGACGTCCATCAGTTGCACGGGGCGGCGCCACTGCCGGGACGGTGCGGCCCCGGAGAGGATCACCAGGCCCTCGGCGTGCCGGCGCATGCGGGTGGTGAGGTGGTCCAGCCGGAAGAGGTCGGCGAGTTCCTCGGTGTCCTCGGTGCGGCGTTCCATGGTGTCCAGGAGCGTGAGCTGCTTGTGCAGCAGCACCTGGCTGCGCCGGGCGAGGTTGACGAAGACATCGGCGACGCCGGCCCGCAGCTCGGCCTGCTTGACGGCGGCCTCGACGGCGGCCCGCTGCAAGGTGTTGAGGGCCTGGCCCACCTCACCGATCTCGTTCTGGTCGTACTCCAGGCGCGGAACCTCGGTCTCGACGTCGACCTGTTCGCCGGCGGACAGGCGGCGCATCACGCTGGGCAGCCGGACGCCGGACGCCTCGTGCGCGTCCAGGCGCAGCTGCCGCAGGTCCCGGATGAGGCCGCGGCCGACCCGGACGGAGAGGACGACGGAGAACAAGAGGGCGATGAGGCCGAGCAGGCCCGCTACGGCGGCCTGTGTGATGACGCCCAGGGCGACGGGGTGCATGCGGTGCTGGAAGCGGTCGCCCGCCCGGTCGTCGAGGGTGCCGAGTTCGTCGAGGACGCTCGACGCGGTGGAGGCCCAGCTCTTGGCAGTGACGTCCCGGGGGGCGCCCGAGCCGGTGTCGATGGCGGACTGTTCGGCCATGCGCAGCGGGGCGGTTGCGGCGTTCTGCCAGAAGCGTTCGTAGCGTTCGCGCTCCGCGGCGGGCAGCAGCGGCAGGCTGATGTCGTACAGGAGCGTGCGCTGGGCGACGAGGTCGGAGAGGGTGCGGGTCTCGTCGCGGGTGAGCCGGCCCACGACGAGGGAGGAGCCGAGCAGCGCGTCCTCACGGGAGAGCAGTTCTCGGGCGCGGCTCATGTTGACCAGGGCACGGGACTGCTTGTCCATCCCGACGTCGTCGATGCTGTCGAGGCCGGCGAGCAGTGCGTAGCAGGGGTCGACGAGGCGGTTGTAGAGGTCGAAAGCCTGGGCGCGGGTGACGGTGCCGGCCTCGACGCCGCGGCGCAGCGGGGCGAGGCCGTCGAAGGCGTCCAGGACGTTGGTGAGTCGTTGGTTGCCGCCCGCGTCGGCGCCGTGGAGGAGGTCGTGTTCCTTTGCGTTCCTGCGGAGCCTGGCGACGGCCCGGTCCGTGGCGGTGCGGGAGCGCTGGAGCGCGGTGAGGGTGTCGGAGGCCCGCGGGTCGGCGAGATAGAGGAGGGTCTGGCGGCGCTCCTGCTGGAGGACGCCGACGATGTCCTCGGTGGGATGCCCGACGTCACGGGCGACGTCGGAGACGCGGAGCAGCCGGGTGGCTTCGCGTCCCGTGACCACCGCGGCGAAGCCCCAGACGGCGGTCAGGGACAGCAGCGGCACGAGAAGCAGCGCCACGATCTTCCGGCGGATCGACTTCCCGCGAAAGCGCATGGCCTCCCCCAGCTCGACCCCCACCGGCCGGGGGTGCACATGTGCGTCAACAAACGGCGCGAGCCTACTACCGCCTCGCAGTCAACTCGAAGACCTGTCTGGAAGGTGAATGTGCGTACCGGCGGCAGGCCGGGGCGAGTTGTCCGGGCATTGCGGGAGATTGCCACCGTGATGCGGCGGGGCGTCCGGGAGCGGACGAGGCGGCACGGACGGGCGGTTGGCCGGAATTTTTCGCCGATCGGGAATCTTCGCGGGCCGTCGTTCGTCGTTCTCCATGGGAAACGGGGGCGGAATGGGCCACAGGTGCCGCATCTCGCATCCCGGCGGCGTAAAACAGCGCAAGCCGGGCAGCCACTGGGGAGTCGGGGTCTTCGGACATCGGGGCGAGCGGTCTGCTGGCGGTGGGGAGTGACATGGTGATGGGCACGGCGGAGCGGCGCGAGGGGCCCGGCAGCAGTGTGGCGGAGCGCCCGGTGGCGCGGCGGGGTCCCCGTGCAAAAGATCATGGGGGGTCGCGGCAGCGCGCCGGCGAGTCCATGGGCGAACAGCGCGAAGAGTGCCGGCCGTTGTGGGTGGAGGAGCCCGCGCGGCGGCATCCGATGCCGGATCCGGTGCGCACCGCGGCGGTGCGGGCGCTCCTCGTGATCGCGGTGACGCTGATCCAGGCGATGGTGGCGTTCCTGTGCACGATGGCCGGGTCCTGGCTGGCGTTCCCCATGGTGATCAGCAGCGTGGTGAGCACGGTGGTGGCCACCTGGGCCGTGGTCGACGTGTGGGTGACCCGCCAGGTGTGGAACCAGCGGTACGGCGTGGTCTCCGAGCCGAGCAGCACGGCCCGCGCGCTGCGCCGCGAACGGCGCGCTCGCCGGCGCCAGGAGCGGGCCGCCCTGCGCGAGCAGGAGCGCATACGCCGGCGGGGCGGCACCGGGCAGTTGTCGCACTCCTGACCGGACGGGACTGTCTCCGGCCTCTTCCGGCCGCCGGAGCAGCCGCGCCCGGCTCGGCCGGCTGCGGCTGCACCCGCCGGAGTTGGTGCTGGGCCCGCGTGAGGGCGCGGGGCCGGTCCAGTCCGGGCGAGGTGGCCGACGCCGTCCTCGACGGTGACGCGACCCTGAGGGGAGTGGCCGACCGCCATGGGTCGGGTGGTCAGGGCCCGCTTCGGGAGCGGGACACTTCGGTACCATGATGTTTCGTATGGTGCGCGATTCAGCGCTATGCGCAACAGAATGCCGGGACGGCCGTCGCGTCAAGGCTTTCCGCAGATGCGGCCCTCATCGGGCCGACGGGTGGTGAGGGTTGTGCCCCGCACGCAGAGGCAGTCCGACCGCGGCGAGGGGACCACGGAGAGCACACGGGCACCGGAGAGGCAGAACGGCCGCGGAGCGGCCAGTGCGGTGCAGTCGGTCGACCGCGCCGTGAGCGTGCTGGAGATCCTCGCCCGGCACGGCGAGGCGGGCGTCACCGAGATCGCCGACGAGCTGGGCGTGCACAAGTCCACGGCGTTCCGGCTGCTCGGCGTCCTGGAGAACCGCGGCCTGGTGGCCCAGGCGAAGGATCGCGGCAAGTACTACCTGGGGGCCGGCGTACTGCGCCTGGCGGGGGCGGCGGCGGTGCGGCTGGACATCTCCCAGGAGGGCGTCCCGGTCTGCCGCGAGGTCGCCGACGAGCTGGGCGAGACGGTGAACATCGCGGTGCTGGACGACGACGCCGCGGTCAACATCATGCAGGCCCGCGGCACGGCCTCGGTGACCGCGCAGAACTGGCTCGGCAGACGCACCCCGCTGCACGCCACCTCCAGCGGCAAGGTGCTGCTCGCGCACATGCCGCCCACCCTGCGCGAGGGCATGCTGGCGCGCCCGCTGCACCGGTTCACGGACCGCACGATCACAGGCACGGCGATACTGCGGACCGAGCTGGAGGCCGTGGTGGAGCAGGGCTACGGCGTCACGGTCGAGGAGCTGGAGCTGGGCCTGGCCGCCGTGGCCGCGCCGGTGCGGGCCCACGACGGCGAGGTGATCGCGGCGATCAGCGTGTCGGGGCCGGTGTACCGGCTGAAACCGGACCGGTTGCCGGACGTGGCCGAGCGGACCGCGGCGGCCGGTGCGGAGCTGTCCCGCCGCATGGGATACGGCTTCTGACCGGTGCGCGCCCGACCGGCACCTTGTCGGCAACCCGAGACTGGGTACCCAGCACCCCGAGGCCGGGAACTCGGCACCCCGAGGCCGGGGAACTCAGCACCCCGAGGCCGGGGAATTCAGCACCCCGAGGAGCCGGGGGCTTCGAACTCACGGACACCGAACCGCGGCGCGCACCCCGTGATGCCCTTCTCAACACGTCCGCATCGCGCAACCCATCGTGCAGTGCGCAACAGTGGAGGCCTGTCATGCGGCACGAGGTCCGTGCCGTAGTCGGAGCTGGTGGGAGGCGGGCGTTCCGTCTGCCCCCAACGTGACCGAGGCGACGGCGCGCGGCACGGTTCGGCTGCGGGCCAGGGACCACCGGGACAAGCCCGAGGTCGACCCGCGACACGTCACGCGGGCCGAGCCGGACCGCTGAGGATCACGCCGGCTTCCGGAACATCCGTGTCGCCGTGATCTCGCTGTGCACCGCTTCTCCGGCCTGGGGCTGCTGGGGCAGTCCGGGCCGGAGGTGTTCCTCCACGCTGATGTACTTCAGGCCCGCCCGGAGGTCTGCGTCGTTGCGCAGGCGGATGACCAGCGGGAACTCGGCGAGCGCGGTGGTGTCGAACAGGCCGGTGGTGTACAGCAGCTGCACACCGAGCGCGTCGGACACGGCGCGCTGGAGCTCCAGCAGGTAGGTCGCGTTGGCCCGGCCGATCGGGTTGTCCAGGAACAGCGTGCCCGCGTGGCGGTGCTTGTCGCGGCCCCGGTCGTTGGAGCGCAGGGCGGCCATCGTGCAGTACAGCGCGATGGCCGCCGTCAGCAGCTGACCGCCCGAGAAGACGTCGCCCATCTGCCCGACGGGCACCCGCTCGGCCCGCAGCACGGCGTCCGGCTTGAGGATCTCCACCGCCACGCCCTTGGGCTGCAGCGCGGCCGCGACGCCGCGCAGCAGCAGGGACATGCCGTCGCGGCGCAGGTCGGAGTTCTTCTTCACGGCGGCGCGCGTGGCCTCGTCGATGACCTCGCCGAGCCGTTCGGTGAGGGTGGCCTGGTCGGGCTCCTCGAAGCGGATGCGCAGGAACTCCTGGCCGGACCACTCGCCCAGCCCCTCGGGCAGCCGGGACAGCCGCTGGGCGGACCTCAGCGTCGCCAGGGCCGACTCCACGAGACCGCGCAGCCGGTCCACGATGGAGTCGCGGTTGCGCTCCAGCTGCGCCAGCTCGTCGGTCAGCACGCGCAGGCGCGGCGCGAACGCGTCCGCCCACTTCTGCGCGTGTTCGGGCAGCGTGGACGCGGGCAGTTCACGGATCTGCTGCCGGGCGGGGGTGCGGACCTGTTCGTAGCGTGTGGAGTTGGCGTGCCGGACGAGCACGTCGCTCGCCTCGCGCACGGCCGCCTCGGCGGCGGACAGATCGGCGGCGCAGCCGCGCAGCGAGCGGCGGGCCTCGGCGGCGGAGTGCCGCGCCTCCTCCAGGCTGCCGGGGTACGGCTCCGGTTCCTCCTGCTCCTCCTCGGGGACGTGCTCGCGCAGCAGGTCGCGGAGCATCGCAGAGATCTCCTCGAAGCCGCCGGCCGCGTCCTCGGCCGCACGGTGGGCCTCCTGCAGCTCCGCGTGCGCCTCGCGGGCCTCGGCCAACGCCTCGGC
>NZ_JBLEBI010000092.1:0-25862 GCF_047340315.1 Streptomyces sp. AF1A | reverse complement strand
CAGGGAGCCGGTGGACGCCTCCGACGGGCGCACGCGATCGACTCCTCGCGCGGGGCCAGGAGCCGCGACCGCAGGCGGAGGCACGCCTCAGCCACCCGGGGACACGCGCGTCCCCGAGGGCCGCGCACACCTGACCCGTTCATCGGCCGTGCACCCCTGGAAGACACTCCAGTCCGCCTCGACCGGGCACCCCGGACCCTCGCGCGGCGCCCACCGCGGCACGCCCTCAGGCGAGGCGGTGGCCGGCGCCCGCGGACCCGGCCGCCGTCGCCGAGGGACGTGGATGCCTTCCCGGCGCGGCGTGATGCCCGGCCCCGCGTGCCGCGCGGGGCTGTGCACGTCCTACCTGACCAGTCCCCAGCGGAAGCCGAGCGCCACCGCGTGGGCGCGGTCAGAGGCGCCGAGCTTCTTGAACAGGCGCCGGGCATGCGTCTTCACGGTGTCCTCGGAGAGGAACAGCTCGCGGCCGATCTCGGCGTTGGAGCGGCCGTGGCTCATGCCCTCGAGCACCTGGATCTCACGCGCGGTGAGCGTGGGCGCGGCGCCCATCTCGGCCGAGCGCAGGCGGCGCGGGGCGAGCCGCCAGGTGGGGTCGGCCAGCGCCTGCGTCACCGTGGCGCGCAACTCCGCGCGGGAGGCGTCCTTGTGCAGGTAGCCCCGGGCGCCGGCGGCGACCGCGAGGGCCACGCCGTCCAGGTCCTCCGCGACGGTGAGCATGATGATGCGCGCGCCCGGGTCGGCGGAGAGGAGCCGGCGCACGGTCTCGACGCCGCCCAAGCCGGGCATGCGCACGTCCATCAGGATGAGATCGGAGCGGTCGGCGCCCCAGCGGCGGAGGACTTCCTCGCCGTTGGCCGCCGTCGTCACGCGCTCGACACCGGGCACGGTCGCGACCGCGCGGCGGAGCGCTTCTCGGGCAAGCGGGGAGTCGTCGCAGACGAGGACGGATGTCATGACCGCCCTCCGCAGCTGATGCGCGTCACCTTGAGCCTCCAGGCTGGTACGGATTCGTCACCTGTGCGGTCGACCGTCTCGGACGCCTGCCCGAGCGCTTGTGTTTTCAACCGCCTCCGCACTCTCAACGATGGTCACTCGAAAGAGTTACGGGGCCGCATGCCGTCATCGGCACTCTACGTGAGGGCATCGACACGGTGCAGACATGCCCTACGGACCCTCAACTTTTCACCACAACCTGTGCCCCATTCAGCTGCTTTTCTTCCCGTTTCGTAGTGTTCGGGGCTAGATTCGCAATGAGTCATATTTACATCTCCTTAGACCGGAGATGTACGGTCGTTGGCACCGTATCCGCCCAGAACGGCTACAAGGGGTCACGTAATGGCAGATTTCTCCCGCCTTCCCGGACCGAACGCGGACCTGTGGGACTGGCAGCTGCTGGCTGCTTGCCGCGGGGTGGACAGCTCGCTCTTCTTCCACCCGGAGGGCGAGCGCGGGGCGGCTCGGAGCGCTCGCGAGAACTCGGCCAAGGAGGTCTGCATGAGGTGCCCGGTACGTGCGGAGTGCGCGGCACATGCGCTGGCGGTGCGCGAGCCCTACGGCGTCTGGGGAGGCCTTACCGAGGACGAGCGTGAGGAGCTGATGGGGCGCGCACGCAACCGCCTGGTGTCTGCCTCGACCACCAGCGGCGACGCGAGCCCAAACCACTGAAGGAACGTTTCTGCACCCACGGCCCACCGGGTGCACCCATTCTTCCCCCTGGGCACGCCACGTGCGTGCCCATGACTCTGCGCCGTACCCCTGCGCCGTACCCCTACACCTGGACCGCGCGCCCGGCCGCCCGGGCCAGCTGCTCCAGCGTCGCCGCCACGGCCGGCACCTGCGCCAGGTCGGGCAGGGTGAGGGCGACGATCTCCCGCCGCACCGCCGGCTCCAGCCGCACCGCGCGCGCCCCTCTCGGCCGTACCGACTCCACCGCCAGCTGCGGCAGCACCGCGACGCCCAGGCCCGCGCCGACCAGGCCGACCACCGCCGGGTAGTCGTCCGTGGCGAAGTCGATGCGCGGCGCGAACCCGGCGCCCTCGCACACCTCCACCAGCTGGCCCCGGCAGCGCGGGCAGCCGGCGATCCAGGGCTCCCCGGCCAGCTCGCCGATGGCGACGGTCTCCGCGCGCGCGAGCCGGTGCCGTTCGGGCACCAGGGCCACCAGGCGGTCGGTCAGCAGATGCCGTACGACCAGGTCGTCCCAGTCCTCGGCGACCGCCGCGCCCTCGTAGCGGAAGGCCAGCGCGAGGTCGCAGTCGCCCGCGCGCAGCAGCTCGACGGAGTTCGGGGGCTCGGCCTCCTCCAGGGAGACGCGGGTGCCGGGGTGGGCGGCGCGCAGGGCGGCCAGGGCGGTGGGGACCAGGGTGGAGCTGCCGCTCGGGAAAGAGACCAGCCGGACCCGGCCGGCCCGCAGGCCCGCGATGGCGGCGACCTCCTCCTCGGCGGCGGTGAGCCCGGCGAGGATGCCGGAGGCGTGCCGGACCAGGGCCTCGCCGGCCTCGGTGAGGCGCATCTCGCGGCCGGTGCGGATCAGCAGCGGGGTGCCCACCGAGGCTTCCAGGGCCTTCATCTGCTGGCTGACGGCGGGCTGGGTGCAGCCCAGCTCGCGCCCCGCCGCCGAGAAGGAGCCGGTGGTGGCGACGGCGCGCAGGACGCGGAGATGACGGGCCTCGATCACCCTCCGAGCATAAGGGCTGCTTGGGGACGGCGGAGAATATTCGCTCGACGCTTTGAGGCGCTTTCCGTACCGTGCGGCCATGAGGCTTCTCTCGGTCAACATCGGCCGGCCGCGGCCGGTGCCGTACACGGACCAGGCGGACGGCCTGACGGGCATCGGCAAGGAGCCGGCCCGCGGACCGGTGCGGGTGTCGGCGCCGGGCCCGAAGGGGGTCGGCGGCAGCGGCCTGGCCGGGGACGCGGTGTGCGACCTGAGGCACCACGGCGGGGACGACCAGGCGGTGTACGCGTTCGCGCGCGAGGACCTCGACGCGTGGGAGCGCGAGCTCGGCCGATCGTTGGCCAACGGCTGCTTCGGCGAGAACCTCACGACGGACGGCCTGGACGTGTCCGGGGCGCTGATCGGCGAGCGCTGGCGGATCGGTCCGACGGTGGTCCTGGAGGTGACCTCGGGCCGCATCCCCTGCCGCACGTTCCAGGGCCATATGGGCGAACGCGGCTGGGTCAAGAGGTTCACACGGAAGGGCGCAACGGGTGCCTACCTCCGGGTGATCGAGCCGGGCGAGATACGGACCGGCGATCCGATCGAGATCGTGCACCGGCCGGAGCACGGGGTGACCGCGGCGCTGGAGTTCCGGGCGACCACCACGGAGCGGGAACTGCTGCCCCGGCTGCTCGCCGCGGGCCCGGCCCTGCACCCGGAGGCGCTGGCCGCGGCCCGCAAGTACGTCGCCGCCCGGGACCGCTGAAGGGCCGTCACCGCCCAGCGGACGCGATCGCTCCGGGTCACTACCCTTGGGCCATGACAACGGCTCTGATTACGGGATCGACCGCGGGAATCGGTGCCGCGTTCGCGCGGCGGCTGGCGGCTGACGGGCACGACCTGGTGCTGGTGGCACGGGACACCGGGCGGCTGCGCGAACAGGCGACCGAGCTGCACGACCGGCACGGCGTCGAGGTGGAGGTGCTGACCGCCGACCTGTCCGAGGACAAGGGCATCGAGGCGGTGGCGAGCCGGCTCGGCGACCGGAAGAACCCGGTCGACCTGCTGGTCAACAACGCCGGCTTCGGCAACAAGGGCCGCTATCTCGAGGTCCCGATGGCGGACGAGCTGAGGATGCTCAAGGTGCACTGCGAGGCGGTGCTGCGGCTGACCTCGGCGGCGGCCGAGGCGATGCGGGAGCGCGGCCGGGGCGGGATCGTCAACGTCGCCTCCGTGGCCGCCTTCGTGCCGCGCGGCACCTACGGCGCGTCCAAGGCGTGGGTCGTGCAGTTCACCCAGGGCGCGGCCAAGGACCTGGCGGGCAGCGGCGTACGGCTGATGGCGCTGTGCCCCGGCTTCGTGCGCACCGAGTTCCACCAGCGGGCCGGGATGGGCACGGACAACATCCCGGGCTGGATGTGGCTCGACGCCGACAGGCTGGTCGCGGCGGCGCTGGCCGACCTGGCGCGCGGAAAGACGCTGTCCGTCCCGGACCCCCGTTACAAGGCGCTGATGGGCCTGGTGAAGGTGACCCCGCGCGGGCTGCTGGGCGGCATCAGCTCCAAGACCGGGCGCAGGTACGGCCCTCAGTAGTCCGCGGGTGCCGCCGGCGGTCCGGTGCGAAAATGAACGTGACGGAAACCGGACCAGGGGGGCCGGAGGCGGCGTCATGACCTTCGTACAGCTCATCGAGTGCAGGACGAGCCGGCCCGACGAGATGAACCGGCTGATGGACGACTGGGTCACCCGGACCAGGGGACGGCACACGGCGACGCACACGCTGGTCGGCAAGGACCACTCGGACGCGTCGCACCTCGTGGAAGTGGTGGAGTTCGCGTCCTACGAGGACGCGATGCGCACTGCGAACCTCCCGGAGACCGGCAAGATCTTCCGGCAGATGGCCGGCCTGTGCGACGAGACGCCGACGTTGACCGGCCTGGACGTCGTACGGGACGAGCGGCTGGCCGAGGACACCGTGCGGCGGTTCTTCGAGGCGCTCGCGACCGCGGGCGAACTGCCCCCGCTCAACGACCTGCTGGACGAGGACGTCCACAGCCACGACCCGATGAACCCGCAGGACACCATCGGCCTCGACGCGGTCCGCGCCGAGTACCGGATGTGGCGCGCGGCCTTCGACTTCTCCTTCACCGTCGAGGACGTGCTCGCCCAGGGCGACCGGGCCTGCGCCCGCTGGACCTGGAACGCCAAGCACACAGGAGACTTCCTCGGGATCGGCCCCACCGACAGAAACGTCACGATGACCGGCCTGACCCTCCTCCGCTTCGCCGACAACGGCAAGATCGCCGAGATCTGGTGGCAGCACGACCAGCTGGGGCTGATGCAACAGCTGGGGGCGTTGGACGAGTTGGAGAAGTAACGGAGGTGCTCGGTGCCCGCTGTCCCCAAGCCGACGGCTCCCCCACCACGGGAGCGCTGGTAGCCACGGCGATCCGGGTTCCAGTGGGAGCAGGAGGGACTTGACCACACGTCGCTCTCGCAGGAGGACCAGATCACACGCCACGGCCCGTCCCGGTGCTGGTGAACGAAGTACGGGACCCTGCTGTCGAGGCGCGTCCGCGCGAAAAGGGGGCGGAGGTACCAGGCCGTCACCGGTCGACCGCGGGAAGACAGGCAGGAAGTCGTGCCCGGATCATGCCCCGCCCGCGGCTTGCGCGTTACTGCGACGGCGTCGGTGAAGCTGTAGTGATCGGGTTGGACGCGGACCAGAAGTCTGAGTGGATACAGGGAAGCCCCCTGGCCTCCGGGGTACCCGGCTCCAGGGGCTTCCGGGGTGCTCCGGTGGCCTTCGACTTGAGGGTCGCGTCGATGATCCCCTCTCCGTGATCGGCCGCCTCCTGCATGTTCATGTTCGTCTCCTTCGACGCGTCAGACTTCCCACCCTTGCTTCCGCTGCCCCCGATGAGGCCGCAACCGGAAAGGACGAGAATTGACGCCACGAGGGCCACAGCACGAGTTTTCATTGGCCCCACCGACAGAAACGTCACGATGACCGGCCTGACCCTCCTCCGCTTCGCCGACAACCCCAAGATCGCCGAGACCGTCGGTGTGCGCTGCCCGCTGGAGCCGAAGGGCGGCCCGCGGGGGCGTGAACCACGGCGTGCTCCGGGACCCGATGCGCTGACTTTCCGTCACCACCATGGTTCCTGGGGCCAGTTGGTGACAAAGCGTCGATCAAGCAGGGGTCAAGAGAACGCAAACCCTGCCACTTAAAAACATGATCAAAAGCGTACAGAATTGAACTGACCGTGACTTTAATCGTTCTTTACGACTGCTAGCGTCACGACGGCCCTGGACCTGACCATCCGGGGCTGAACACAAAACGGGAGAAATAATGCGCAAGTTGGCAGTCGGCGCGATCGCCGCAGGGCTGTTCGCCGTCACCGCGGGAACGGCAGCGGCCGTCTCGTGGCACACCATTCCGACGCTGTCCACCGGCGGCGCTTCGTTCACCAGCGGCCGGTACACCTTCTGGCCCTCGAACCAGCACCACGGCGCCTTCGAGTGGGCGGGCAACCTGAACGACACCGACAACGGTGACGGCCACAACGTCTACATGCAGGTCCGTGTCGAGGGCTACGACTGGAGCCGGTACAACGGCAAGCAGAAGCACAGCGTCCCGCTCGACCAGCTGAACTGGGACGGCGCCGCCCTGCACACCGACGACGCCTACATCCGCGTCTGCCGTGACAAGGGCTCGCTCAACCCTGACAACTGTTCGCCGACGAAGCACTACCAGAGGTAAGAGGGCGCTCCGGCAGGACCTCGGGCCCAGGGGCACTCGCCCCTGGGCCCGCACGCTTCTTTGGGGGAAGCCATCAGCACGCCATACATCAACTCGGCCGACGCCGTCCCCGCCGAGATCATCTCAGCCGACGGAGTCGACCTCTCCTACGGTGATCAGCCCGCCGTTCGCGGTGCACAACTCTCCGTCGCGGCGGGGGAGGTCGTGGCCATCACCGGGCAGAGCGGTTCCGGGAAGTCCTCGCTGCTCTACTGCCTCGCCGGGGTTCTGCCCACCACCCGCGGCCGGGTGCGGTTCGAGGGGCGCTCGCTCGGGGAGCTCTCCGACGACGAGATCAGCACGCTGCGCCGGGAACGGTTCGGGTTCGTCTTCCAGTACGGCGAACTGCTCCCGGAACTCACCATCGAGGAGAACACCGCGCTGCCGCTGCGCCTGGCCGGCCGGCGCAAGCGGCCCGCTCTCGCCCGAGCGGGCGAGGTGCTCGAGCGGCTCGGCCTCGGAGAGCTGCGCGATCGCCGGCCCTCGCAGGTCTCGGGCGGACAGAGCCAGCGCGCCGCGGTGGCGCGGGCCCTGGTGCACCGGCCCGCGGTCGTCTTCGCGGACGAGCCGACGGGCTCCCTGGACAGTGCCAACGCGGCCGCCGTACTCAAGGAGTTCCTCGGGCTGGCCCGCTCGCAGGGCACCGCCGTGATCCTGGTGACGCACGATCACGGGGTGGCCGCGCAGGCCGACACCCGCTACACCATGGCCGACGGGATCCTCACACCGCGAGGTGCGGCGTGACGGAGTTCCTGCTCGGCCTGCGGCTGCTCTTCGGCGCGGGGCGGGGCAACCGCACACGTTTCCTCCTGATGGCGGCCGGCGGCTCCATAGGCGTGTGCTGCCTGGCCCTGGTACTCACCGTCCCGGCGATCCTGCACGCCCACGACGGCCGTACCGCGGCGCGGCAACCCGTCACCTCCGCGGGCGGACCGGCGGGCGGGACTCTGGTCGTCCAGCGCTCGGACGCGTACGGATCCCGGCCGTTCACCCGCGTGTTCATCGCCCGGGGCACCGAGGGGACCCGGTCGGCCCCGCCCGGTCTGCCCCGGCTCCCCGGCCCCGGCGAGGTGTTCGTCTCGCCGCGCGTCCACGACCTCCTGCGGACGGCACCCGCCGTCAAGGGGCTCCTGCCAGGACACGAGGAGGGCATCATCGCGGGGGCCGGACTCGCTCATCCTGACGAGCTGTACGCGTACATCGGCACCACCCGCGACCGGATCGCCCACCAGGGCCGGACCCTGAAGGGGTTCGGGTACGACTACGCCCCCTACCCCGCCGTCGAACCCTCCACACTGACGGACGTCCGGTTCGCCCTGGCCACGCTGGTCCTGCTGCCGCTGGGAATCTTCCTGTCCGTCTGTGCGCGTCTGTCGGCCGCCAGCCGTATGCGCCGCCTGGCGTCACTTCGGCTGCTGGGCCTGAGCGTCAAGGGCACCCAGCGGGTGAACGCCGCGGAGACCGTGATCGCCGCGCTGCTCGGGGCGGTGCTCGGCCTGGGTGAGTACTGGGTCCTCAACCAGGTGATGTCCAGGACGGGGCTGCCCGCGCTGCGGTGGTATCCAGGGGACGGCGCACTGTCCGCGAGCACCGTCGCCGTATGCCTGATCGGCTGCCCGGCGCTGGCCTGGTTCGTCGGCCGCAAGAGCGCGCGGGAAGCCGCCGCCAACCCGCTGGCGGTACGCCGTACGGCACTCCCGCGGCCGCCGTCCAAGTGGGGCGGCCTCCTGCTGGTCGCCGGCCTGGGCATCGTCTCCGGCTTCTGCGTCAGCGGGGCGCTCGGGCACCCTGCGTCAAGCGTGGGCGTGAACGCGCTTCTCGTGGTCGGCGGCGTCGTGCTGACCGGAATCGGGCTCGTGCTCACGCTGCCGTTGATCTCGTACGTACTCGCCCGCCGGGTGGCCGGGTCCACCCGGTCCCTCACCCTCAACCTGGCGATGCGGCGCAACGAGTCCGAGCCCGGCAGCACGATGAGGGTGGTCACCGGTCTCGTGCTCCTCGTCTACGCCGCGTCGCTCGCCCAGGGTGTCCTGATCCAGCTGGAACAGGTCACCCGGCCGTCCGGGCCCGTGCAGGACTACTCCCTCTCCCTGTCCGGTCTCACCCCGCGTCAGCAGGCGGAGCTCGCCGACGTGGCCGGCGTGCGCACCCACACGGTCATGATGGAGTCCTGGGTGGACTTCCGCAGGAAGGATCCCGAGGCCGCGTTCGCGTCGTCGGCCACCGCCCTGGTGGCGACCTGCGCGCAGCTGGACCGCCTGGTCCAGCGGTCCGAGGGCTGTGTGGACGGCACGGTGATGCGGCTCGTGGACCCCAACTCCAGTGTCGGAGCCGGGGTGCGGCCGGGCACGCCCTTCCGCTTCCGCCTCTCGGGGGGCGGGGCCGGGCACCTGGACATCCAGTTCCCCGCCGGGAGGGTCGTCTACCGCGGGTACTCCGCGTCCGCCGTGGGCAACGCCGTACTCCTCGTCCCGCCGTCCGCGTTGCCCACCCACACGCGGCCTCGTGACGGGGAGTTGGTGCTCTCCGGAAGCTCGGAGCCCGGGCGGGTCCGCCAGGTTCTCGACGGCATCGGGGCGATCGCACCCATCGCCGAGGTGGAGCTGGTCGGGCTGAACGTCCAGGGGCTCGAACAGATCTCGGTCGTCGAGACCCTGCTGGCCCTCGGCATGATCATGGGCCTGGTCATCGGTGCGGCCGCCTTCCTGGTGTCCGTCACCGACCGCGCGGTCGAACGGCGGTCACAGGTCACCGCCGTCACCCTGATCGGTGCGCGGGCGCGGACCATGAGGGCCGTGCAGTGCCTCCAGGTGGTACTGCCCCTCGGTCTCGGCCTCGTCCTCGCGGTGGTCACCGGGAAGCTCGCCGAGTCCAGTTATCTGATCACCGGCGGCGGCGCGATCCGCTGGGATGTCGCCGGGCTGCCGCTGCTGTCCCTGGCGGTGGCAGCGGTGGTGGCGGCCGCGGCGGCGGGCTCACTGCCGCTGGTCGGCCGCCGGATCGATCCGGAGCTGATCCGCCGCGACTGACCTGACGGCCGGCCAGGAGCGGGTGTTGTCAGCAGACGGAGGCGCCCGTAGGGCGGCGGGGCAGGAACCTCTAAGTTCCCCACTCCCAGCGGTCCTCGAACAGCACTTCACCCCGCCGCACAGCGACGGGGTGAAGCGACCTGCTGCTTACCGGGCTTTACGGCCTGCGTCAGTGGGCGTGCCCGTGGCCGTGCCCGTGGCCCGCGGCCGGCTCTTCCTCTTCCTTCTTCTCGACGACCAGGGTCTCGGTCGTGAGCAGCAGGGAGGCGATGGAGGCGGCGTTCTCCAGGGCGGAGCGGGTGACCTTGACCGGGTCGATGACGCCGGCCTTGATCAGGTCGCCGTACTCGCCGGTGGCGGCGTTGTAGCCCTGGCCCTTCTCCAGGTCCTTGACCTTGGAGACGATGACGTAGCCCTCCTGGCCGGCGTTCTCGCCGATCCAGCGCAGCGGCTCGACCACGGCGTTGCGGACGACCGCGACACCGGTGGCCTCGTCGCCGGCCTTGTCGAGGTTGCCGTCGAGGACCTTGGAGGCGTGCACCAGCGCGGAGCCACCACCGGAGACGATGCCCTCCTCGACCGCGGCGCGGGTCGCGGAGATGGCGTCCTCCAGGCGGTGCTTCTTCTCCTTCAGCTCCACCTCGGTGGCGGCGCCGACCTTGATCACGCACACGCCGCCGGCCAGCTTCGCGAGGCGCTCCTGGAGCTTCTCGCGGTCCCAGTCGGAGTCGGTGTTCTCGATCTCGGCCTTGATCTGCGCGACGCGGCCGGTGAGGTCCTCCGGCTTGCCGGCGCCCTCGACGATCGTGGTGTCGTCCTTGGTGACGGTCACGCGGCGGGCGGAGCCGAGCACGTCGAGGCCGACCTGGTCGAGCTTGAGGCCGACCTCCTCGGAGATGACGGTGGCGCCGGTGAGGACGGCCATGTCCTGCAGCATCGCCTTGCGGCGGTCGCCGAAGCCGGGGGCCTTCACCGCGACGGCGTTGAAGGTGCCGCGGATCTTGTTGACGACCAGCGTCGACAGGGCCTCGCCCTCGACGTCCTCGGCGATGATCAGCAGCGGCTTGGAGGAGCCCGCCTGGATGACCTTCTCCAGCAGCGGCAGCAGGTCCGCGATGGCGGAGATCTTGCCCTGGTGGATCAGGATGTACGGGTCGTCGAGGACGGCCTCCATGCGCTCCTGGTCCGTCACGAAGTACGGCGACAGGTAGCCCTTGTCGAAGGCCATGCCCTCGGTGAAGTCCAGCTCCAGACCGAAGGTGTTGGACTCCTCGACGGTGATGACACCGTCCTTGCCGACCTTGTCCATCGCCTCGGCGATCAGCTCGCCGACCTGCTGGTCCTGGGCGGACAGCGCGGCGACGGCGGCGATGTCGGACTTCTCGTCGATCGGGCGGGCCGAGGCGAGCAGCTCGTCGGAGACGGCCTTGACCGCGGCGTCGATGCCCTTCTTCAGAGCGGCCGGGGAGGCACCGGCGGCGACGTTCTTCAGGCCCTCGCGGACCAGCGCCTGGGCGAGCACGGTGGCGGTGGTGGTGCCGTCACCCGCGATGTCGTTGGTCTTGGTCGCCACCTCCTTCACCAGCTGCGCGCCGAGGTTCTCGTACGGGTCCTCGATCTCCACCTCGCGGGCGATCGTGACACCGTCGTTGGTGATGGTGGGGGCGCCGAACTTCTTGTCGATGACGACGTTGCGGCCCTTGGGGCCGATCGTCACCTTCACCGTGTCGGCCAGCTTGTTGACGCCGCGCTCGAGGGCGCGACGGGCGTCCTCGTCGAACTTCAGGATCTTCGCCATGACAGCGGGAGCCCTCTCGGAAAAAATATGGGTGACAAGACGACTGCGCCCCGGGCGCCCGGCTTCGTTATCGGTCGCAGGGGCCAGGGGCGCAGCTCAAGAGCAAAAGGTGCTCGGGGTGATTACTTCTCGATGATCGCGAGCACGTCGCGAGCCGAGAGCACGAGGTACTCCTCGTTGTTGTACTTCACCTCGGTGCCGCCGTACTTGCTGTAGAGCACGACGTCGCCGACCTTGACGTCGAGCGGAAGGCGGTTGCCGTCCTCGAAGCGGCCCGGGCCCACGGCCAGGACGACGCCCTCCTGGGGCTTCTCCTTCGCGGTGTCCGGGATGACCAGGCCAGAGGCGGTGGTCTGCTCCGCATCCAGCGGCTGGACCACGATGCGGTCCTCGAGCGGCTTGATGGCAACCTTGGAGCTGGTGGTCGTCACGATCCGACCTCCCCCTTCGGAGATCTCACGGGGTTAACTGTCTGAGGTGGCGACCAGGTCGATCCGTCGTCGCGGGTGCCGGACCTGCCCGTCGCGTTGTTGGCACTCTCCAGGGGGGAGTGCCAGTGCCGAGACTATGACTGCGATTAGCACTCGGTCAAGCGGAGTGCCAATGCCGTGCGGCGCGTCGGCGCAATCCCGTCGGCGCCGGGTCCCTCCGTGCGCGCCGGACGGGCCGGTCGACGCCGTTGCCGGTCAGTTCAGGTAGTCCTCCAGCCGCCCCACCGTCAGTCCCCGCTGCTGCACCCTGCGCAGGACCCTCGCCGTGCGTTCCCTGAGGCTCGGTCCCGTCGCCTCGTCCGGGCCGACCAGGACGATGTCGCCGGGGCGCAGGTGGTGGGGGCCCCGGCGGTAGACGAGGTCGGTCGGGGTCATGGCGGCCCGCCAGAGGACGACCGAGGAGATGCCGCAGTCGGCCGCCGCTCGCAGGGTGGTGGTGTCGTACGTGCCGTAGGGCGGCCGGAAGAGGCGGGGCCGGACGCCGAGGCGCGATCGGAGCCGGTCCTGCTGGCCGCAGATCTCGGCGCGCTGGCCGGCGTACGGCAGTCCGGCAAGGGCGCGGTGGTCGAGGGTGTGGTTCTGGAGGCCGGCGCCGGCGGCGTGCAGGCGGGCGAAGTGGCCGTAGCCGGGGCCGGCCACGCTGTCGGTGAGGAACATGCTCACGGGGAGCCGGAGTTCGCGGACCATGGAGACGAAGCGGGGGTCGCGCTCGGCGCCGTCGTCGTAGGTGAGGAAGACGACCCGGTCGCGGGTGGGGACGTGGTCGACGACCGGGGGCAGGGTGCGGCCGCCCGGGTGCACCCCGAGGGGGTGGGCGGCGGGCACGGGGGGCCGGGCGAGCGGCTCGGTCAGTCCCCAGTGCCGATAGGGCTGGGCGGGGGCGGGGCGGTGCGGGCGTACTCCCTCGGCCGCCTTCTTGCCCAGGCGTTCGATGGGGTCGACGGACGGGGCGCAGCCCGCGAGGAGCAGTGCCGCGGCGAGGGCCGCGGCCGGGCCCCGCACCCGCCTCACAGGTAGTCCTCCAGGCGGGCCACGGCGTAGCCCTCGCGCGTGACCTTGTTCAGGAAGCGGCGCATGTCGTCCACCATCGTGCCGTCCCACTCGTCGCGGCCGCGGAAGTGGGTGAGGACGATGTCGCCGGGGCGCAGCCGCTGGTCGTCCTCGCGGAACTCCCAGTGGTCGACGTACACCTCCTCGTTCCAGATCGGCGCGTACTTGATGCCGCAGGACTTGGCGGCGACCAGGGTGTCCTGGTTGTAGTTGCCGTAGGGCGGCCGGAGGAGCCTTGGGCGCTTGCCGAACTGCTTCTGCATGATGTCCTGCATGTCGCAGATCTCGTGCTTCTGCTCCTCGTAGGACAGGCCCGGCAGGTACGGGTGGTGCAGGGTGTGGTTGTTGAGGGTGTTCCCGTACGACTGCATCGTGCGGAAGTAGCCGTAGTCGTCCTTCACCAGGTAGTTGCTGAGGAAGGCCGTGTACGGGATCTTCAGGTCCCGCATCATCTGCAGGAACCGGGGATCCTTCTCCGAGCCGTCGTCGATGGTGAGGAAGACGACCTTGTTCGTGGTGGGGACCGTGGTGAAGACGGGCGGCAGATCCCAGTCGACCTGGTGGCTCACCTCGAACCCGGGGCGGGCCGTGATGCGGGGCTTCACCTTGGGCGGCGGCGGGGGCGTCAGCGGCACCTCGTCGAGTCCCCACCGCTGGGCGGCGGCGACCAGACGGGCGTGTTCGGCGGCCTGGCGGGCCCGCGGGTCCGCGGCGTGGGCGGGGCCGCCCCGACCGGCGGCCGGGCGGGGGGCCGTGGGGCCGGACCCGGAACAGCCGGTGACCAGGCCGGCCGAGGCGAGAACGGCGACGCCGCACCATAGCGCGATTCTGCGCACCTGCGCCCGACTTTTGTCATTTTGTACTACTAGTCGCATGGCGTTGGATCTTCTCAGGCCACGGCCCTGCGGCCCGGCCGACACCGCCGCCCGGAGGCGCACCGTCCACCGACTGGCCCACAATGAGCCGGTGAACGACCTGGCTCTGCTCCTCACCCCCGAAGGCCGTGCCCTCCTCGAAGAGGTCCGCGACACCGCCCCGGCGGACGAACTCGCCGTCGCCACCCGGCTGCGCCGCGACCACCCCGCCGAGCTGGTCTCGGCCGCGCTGGGCCAGGCCCGGCTGCGGCAGCGGGCTACGGCGAAGTTCGCGCCGGCGGACGCGCGGCGGATGTTCTTCACGCCGAACGGGGTCGAGCAGTCGACGCGGGCGAGCGTGGCGGAGTACCGGGCACGGCGGCTGAGGGATCTGGGCGTGGCCTCGGTGGCCGACCTGTGCTGCGGGATCGGCGGGGACGCCATCGCGCTGGCGCGGGCCGGGATCCGGGTTCTGGCCGTGGACCGGGACCCGCTGACGGCGGCCGTGGCGCGGGCGAACGCCGAGGCGCTGGGGCTGGCCGACCTGATCGAGGTGCGGGAGGCCGACGTCACGGGCGTGGACACCGCCGGGTATGACGCGGTGTTCGTGGACCCGGCCCGGCGGGGCGGACGCGGCAGGATCTTCGACCCCGAGGCGTACTCGCCGCCGCTGTCCTGGGCGGTGGCCACCGCGCTGAAGGCACCCCGCGCCGCCCTGAAGATCGCCCCGGGCGTCCCGCACGAGGCGGTGCCCGCCGAGGCCGAGGCCGAGTGGATCTCCGACGGCGGGGACGTGAAGGAGGCGGTGCTCTGGTTCGGCACCGGGGCGCCGGGCGGGGTCCGGGCCACCCTGCTGCCCGGTCCGCGCACGCTCGCCGGGCGGGGGCTGCCCGACCCCGAAGTCCGGCCGGTGGGACGGTATCTGTACGAACCCGACGGCGCCGTGATCCGCGCGCACCTGGTCGCGGAGGTCGCCGAGGAGGTCGGCGGCGGGCTGATCGATCCGACCATCGCGTACGTCACCGCCGACGAGCTGCGGCCCACCGCGTACGCCACGGCCTACCGGATCACCGACCACCTGCCCTTCAACGTGAAGAAGTTGAAGGCCCTGCTGCGGGAGCGCGAGGTCGGCACCCTGACCGTGAAGAAGCGCGGGTCGGCGGTCGAGCCGGAGGAGCTGCGCCGGAAGGTCAAACCGCAGGGGCCGCACGCGGCGACCGTGTTCCTCACCCGGGTCGCGGGGGCACCCACGATGCTCGTGGGCGGGCCCGCCTGACGACGTGGTGGGTGCACACGGTGACCGCCTTCCACAGCAGCGTCACCCACCGGCCGGCGCTGCTGCCCGTCCCAGCCGGCCGGGGCTCCGGACGGGCCCCGGCCGGCGGGCGTGCCGCCCTTGCGCCGCCGCGCCCGGCGCTCCGGCTCCGCCCGCCCCCCCCCGGCGCTCCGTTCCCACGGCGCGGGCTGCGGTCCGGGACGCCTCCGGAGAGAACTGTCGGCGGACTCAGGACTCACGGCACGAGGACGGCGTCTCCTCGGCTCGGCGCAGCAGCAGTTGCCGTTCCCTCTCGTTGCGTGCCAGGCCGGCCGCGCGGGCGAACTCGGCCCGGGCCTCGGCGGTGCGTCCGAGGCGGGCCAGCAGGTCGCCGCGGACGCTGGGCAGGAGGTGGTAGTCGCGCAGGGCGGGCTCGGCGGCCAGGGCGTCCACCAGCTTCAGGCCCTCGACCGGGCCGTCGGCCATCGACACGGCGACCGCGCGGTTCAGCTCGACCACCGGGGACGGGGCCCGGGCGGCCAGCAGGCCGTACAGCGTGGCGATGGCGCGCCAGTCGGTCTCCTCGTACGTGTACGCGTGCGCATGGCATGCGGCGATGGCTGCCTGCAGGGCGTAGGGGCCGGGTGCTCCGGTCGCTGTGGCCCCGGCCCGGTCGAGGGCCTGGACGCCGCGCGCGATCAGCATGCGGTTCCAGCGGCGGCGGTTCTGGTCCTTGAGCAGGACCGGATCGCCGTCCGGACCTGTCCGGGCAGCCGTGCGGGACGCCTGGAACTCCAGGAGCGCGGTCAAACCGTGCACCTCGGGCTCCTTGGGCATCAGCGCGGACAGCACACGGGCCAGGCGCAGCGCGTCCTCGCACAGACCGGGGCGCAGCAGGTCGTCACCGGCGGTCGCCGCGTACCCCTCGTTGAAGATCAGGTAGATGACATCCAGAACGGAGCCAAGGCGGGCCTCGCGCTCGGGTCCGTACGGCACCTCGAAGGCGACGTTCCTCGTGGCGAGGGTCCGTTTGGCGCGGACGATGCGCTGGGCGATCGCCGGCTCGGGGACGAGGAAGGCGCGGGCGATCTCGGCCGTGGTCAGGCCGCCGAGCAGGCGCAGGGTGAGCGCGGTGCGGGCCTGGGGCGACAGCACCGGGTGGCAGGCGGTGAAGAGGAGCCGGAGCAGGTCGTCGTCGATGTCGTGCGGGTCGGCGGGCTCGGGCGGCGGGGCCGTCGTCTCCAGGTCCCGGCCGATCTCGGCGAGCTTGCGGGCGTAGGTCTCACGGCGCCGGATCAGGTCGACGGCGCGACGCCGGGCGGTGGCCATGAGCCAGGCCCCCGGGTTGCCGGGCACGCCGTCGCGGGGCCACTGCTCCAGGGCGGCGACCAGCGCGTCCTGCGCCAGTTCCTCGGCGATGCCGACGTCGCGGACGATGCGGGCGACGCCGGCGACGACGCGAGGGAACTCCAGGCGGAACACGGTCTCGATCGCGGGGGCCGGTGTGGGCTGTGGCTCTTCCACAGCCCACACTCAACACCCCGGCGCGGCACGGCGCCAGCGCGCTCAGCCCTCGGCGATCTCGCGCACCTCACAGGTCACGGTCCAGAAGTCCTCGTGGACCTGCAGGAACCGCTTGGTCCACTCCAGCGCCTCGGCCTTGTCCTTGCACTGCATCAGGGCGTAGCCGCCGACGACCTCCTTGGACTCGGTGAAGGGCCCGTCGGTGACGGAGATCCTGCCGCCCTCCCAGCGCACCCGGGTGCCCTGGGCGGACGGGGTCAGGCCGGCGGTGTCGAGCATGACGCCGGCCTTGGTGATCTCCTCGATCAGCGCGCCCATCCGCTGCATCAACTCCTCGCTGGGGCCCTCGGCGGGGGCGGAGGACTCGTCGATGCGCACGAGCGACAGGTAGCGGGGCATGGTGACTCCTTCGGATCGGGGCGGCGGGGCCTCGTCCCCACCGCTCACCCCTTGCGTCGAACGGGAGGCACCGGGATCGACACCGAAGCGGGAAAAACTCCGGGAAATTTCTTCCGGTCAGCGCAGGGACGCCCACAGGTCGCTCGCTGCGGGTTCCTTCGCGATCACCCGGTTGGGGTCGGTGGGCGCCTGGACGACCGGCATCATCACCGTCTTCACGTGGCCGGCGGTCAGTCCCTGCAGGCTCTGGCCGAGCCGCATCAGCTCGCTCAGGGAGTCCAGGCCGGTGTCCGTCGTCAGGCTCGTGGTGACCGCGTCGGCGACCTTGTACAGCTGGGCGGGGTCGGTGAGCAGGTTCGTGTCGGCCATCTGCCGCAGGAGCGCCTTGACCAGCATCTGCTGCAGCCCTATGCGGCCGAGGTCGCTGCCGTCGCCTATGCCGTGCCGGGTGCGCGCGAGGGCCAGGGCCTGGGTGCCGTCCAGGTGGTGGGGGCCGGCCTTCAGGTGCAGGTGGCTCATGTCGTCGTCGATGTTCTGCGCGGTGGTGACGTCCACCCCGCCGAGCGCGTCGACGAGCTTGGCGAAGCCCGCGAAGTCGATCTCGATGAAGTGGTCCATGCGGACACCGGTGACGGACTCGACCGTCTTCACCGCGCACACCGGGCCACCCACCGCGTAGGCGCTGTTGAACATGGCGTGGTACGCCACCGCCGTCGAGCCGCCGGAGGGCAGCGGGCACGACGGCCGCGTGACGAGCGTGTCGCGCGGGATGCTGACCACGGTGGCCCTGGTGCGGCCCGCGTCGATGTGCACGACCATCGCCGTGTCGGACCGGGCGCCGGAGCTGTCGCCGCCGCCCAGCTTCTTGTTGGCCTTGCCGCTGCGCGAGTCCGAGCCGAGGACCAGGATGTTCAGGGAACCGGTCGGCAGGGGCGCGGTGGAGACCGAGGCGCTCGCGGACGGGGTGGCCGCCGCCCTGGCGGGCCGGTCGTCGCCGAGCGCGCTGTCGATGTCGACGCTCTTGATGTTGTGGTCGAGATGCCAGTAGGCCCAGCCCACGGTGGCCGTGCCCAGCACCAGGGCGCCCGCCAGGGCGAGGCCGACGATCTTCAGGGTTCCGGACCGCCGGCCCCCGGGTATGCCGGCGTCGTCGTGCTCCTCGTGTCGCGTCACGACAGGAACATAGGTCCGAATTATTAGCGGACTGTTAGCCGAGGCCGCGAGAGCCACCTTTCTTGGGAAATTCTCATCCAGAAGGGTGGCGGGGTGGCTCGACCGAGTGACCCCCGGCACAGGCTTCGGCAAAAAGCGGCCCCCGTGCGGCGCGGGTTCAGGATGTCTTCCGGTCGGTGCTGGGAAGGTCGGCGCGAGATCTGACACCTCCTCACAGGAGCTCCACGTGACGACGCCCGCATCGGTGACGAAGAAACTCCCGGAGGTCACCCTCGCGTTCTGGATCATGAAGATCGCGGCGACGACCCTGGGCGAGACCGCGGGCGACCTGTTCGCCCAGACGCTGAAGCTGGGCTACTTCCTCACCACCGTCGCCCTGTTCCTGGTCTTCGTGGTGACACTGGTCGTCCAGCTGCGCTCGGCGCGCTACAACCCGTTCTTCTACTGGACCGTCATCCTGTCGACGTCCATGGCCGGCACCACCACGTCCGACTTCATGAACCGCGACGCCGGCGCCGAATACCTCCCGGACGGCGCGACCCGGCTCGGCTGGGGCCCCCAAGGGCTGGGCCTCGGCTATCCGGAGGGCGCCGCGATCCTCGTCTCGGTCCTGCTACTGGTCTTCCTGGGCTGGAAGCTGAGCGGGATGACCTTCCGGATCACCGGGATCGTCACCTTCGGGGGCGAGGCCCTGTTCTGGTCGGCGATCCTGGTCTCCAACACGCTCGGCACCTCGATGGGCGACTTCCTCTCCGACAGCTCGGGCCTGGGCTACCTGGGCGGCGCGGCCCTGGTGACCGGTGCCCTGCTGCTCCTCGTTGTCCTGATGAAGGTGCCGGCCGTGCCGAACGTGCTGCTCTTCTGGATCGCCTTCGTGCTGACCCGCCCGCTGGGCGCCACCGCCGGGGACCTGCTCACCAAGCCCGTCGCCAAGGGCGGTCTGAATCTGGGCACGGCAGGTTCGTCGGCCGTGCTGCTCGCCGTGCTGTTCGGGATGACGGCGTACGCACAGCTCAAGGAGCGGCGGGCGGCGAGGACGGCTCCGGCTTCCGCGTACCCGGGCCGGGAGGCAGAGCGGGCCGCCCGCCGGTAACGCGGAACCCCGCCTCCGAGGAGCCGGAGGCGGGGTTCCGATGGAGCGCCGGGCAGGCCTTGCACCTGCATCTCCCCGCAGGAAGCGGGGCGTCTTTCCTTGGACCACCAACGCACTGCGCCCGGGCCGGTGTTCCGGCCGTTCGCTGTGTGATGATCATAGCGCAGACGGGGTGGGGTGACGCAACCTCAGTCGGCCGGCAGGGCCTCAGTCCTCCGGCACCGCCTCGAACCGCCACCGGTGCACCGCCCGCGTCACCAACTCGCCGTCCGGCTCGGGCAGTTCCGGCAGCTCGGCGTCGTACGACGCGTCCCACCAGGTGATGACCAGCACCCGGTCCTGCGGCGCGCGGAAGGTCTCGCGCCGCAGCGGCTCCCGGGCGAGCCGCTGCTCCCGCACCCAGGCGAGCAGCTGCGCGCCCCGGCCTTCGACGGCGCGTGCCTCCCACATCAGCGCGACCGTCATGAGTACAGGTTCTCCTTGCTGACCTCGTGCACGTGGTCGTGGTTGCCCGGGACGTGGGGGTCCGTGACGGGCAGCGAGGAGTCGGCCGACAGGTCCCAGCCGGAGGCGGCCCGGTTGCGGGCGACCATCTCGGCGCCGAGCGCGGCCACCATCGCGCCGTTGTCCGTGCACAGCTTGGGCCGCGGCACGCGCAGCCGGATGCCGGCCGCCTCGCAGCGCTCCTGGGCGAGCGCGCGCAGCCGGGAGTTGGCCGCCACACCGCCGCCGATCATCAGGTGGTCGACGCCCTGGTCCTTGCAGGCGCGGACGGCCTTGCGGGTCAGCACGTCGACGACGGCCTCCTGGAAGGAGGCGGCCACGTCGCGTACCGGAACCTCCTCGCCGGCCGCGCGCCTGGCCTCGATCCAGCGGGCCACGGAGGTCTTCAGGCCGGAGAAGGAGAAGTCGTAGGCGGGGTCGCGCGGACCGGTCAGGCCCCGCGGGAACGCGATGGCCTGCGGGTCGCCCTCCCGGGCGTACCGGTCGATGACCGGGCCGCCGGGAAAGCCCAGGTCCAGCACGCGGGCGATCTTGTCGAAGGCCTCGCCCGCCGCGTCGTCGATGGTCGAGCCCATCGGGCGGACGTCGGAGGTGATGTCCTCGGACAGCAGCAGCGAGGAGTGCCCGCCGGAGACCAGCAGGGCCATCGTCGGCTCGGGCAGCGGGCCGTGCTCCAGCTGGTCGACACAGATGTGGGAGGCCAGGTGGTTGACCCCGTACAGGGGCTTGCCCAGGGCGTAGGCGTACGCCTTGGCCGCCGAGACGCCGACGAGGAGGGCGCCCGCGAGGCCGGGGCCCGCGGTGACCGCGACGCCGTCGAGGTCCTTCGCGCGGACGCCGGCCTGCTTCAGCGCGCGCTCGATGGCCGGGACCATCGCCTCCAGGTGCGCGCGGGAGGCCACCTCCGGTACGACACCGCCGAAGCGGGCGTGCTCGTCCACGCTGGAGGCGACGACGTCCGCCAGCAGGGTGGTGCCGCGGACGATACCGACGCCGGTCTCGTCGCAGGACGTCTCGATGCCGAGGACGAGGGGTTCGTCAGCCATTGATCTCGGTTCCTTGTACTGAAGAGGCCGGGTCGGTCAGGCGCATCACCAGGGCGTCCACGTTCCCCGGCTGGTAGTAGCCGCGTCTGAACCCGATGGGGACGAAGCCGAAGCGCTCGTAGAGCTTCTGTGCGGCCAGGTTGTCGACCCGGCACTCGAGCATCACCTCGTGGCACTCGAAGGCGGTCGCCGCGCGCAGCAGCTCGGTCAGCAGCCGTCCGCCGAGGCCGGTGCCCTGGTGTTCGCGGGCGACGGCGATGGTCTGGATGTCGCCCTGCTCGCCGGAGGCGGCGAGGCCCGCATAGCCGATGAGCCGGCCCTCGGACTCCGCCACGACATAGCGGCGCGTGGCCTCCGGGCCCCGGGCGTGGGCCAGCTCGGACCAGAACATGCCGCGGGACCAGGCGTCCTCGGGGAACAGGTCCTTCTCCAGCTCCAGGACCCGGTCGATGTCCCACCAGCGCATCTCGCGCAGTCGTACGGTCACTTCGGTGTGACCACCTTGTAGTTCTTGGGGACCTGGGCATCGGGGCGGCGCAGGTACAGCGGACGGGGCGCCGGCAGCCGCTCCCCCGCGGCCAGCCGCTCGGCGGCGAGGGAGGCGAGGGCGGCGGCGGACACGTGCTCGGGCTCGTGGGCGCTCGGGAACGTGTCGGGGTAGAGCAGCGCGCCCGCGCCGACCGCCGGGAGCCCGGCGACCCGCTCGGCGATGTCGCCGGGGCGGTCCACGGCCGGGTCGGTGAGCCGGGTCCGCGAGTCGGCGTACGTCGCCCAGTAGACCTCCTTGCGCCGGGCGTCGGTCGCCACGACGAAAGGGCCCTTCTCGATGTCGGCGGCGTAGGCGAGGGCGTCCAGGGTGCACACGCCGTGCACCGGGACGCCGAGCGCCAGACCGAAGGTGTCGGCGGTCATCAGGCCGACGCGCAGTCCGGTGTAGGGGCCGGGCCCGATGCCGACGGCGATCCCCGTGACCGCCTCGAGCTTCAGGCCGGCCTCGGCGAGTACCCGGTCGACGGCCGGCAGCAGAAGCTCCCCGTGCCGGCGCGCGTCCACCTGGCTCGAGGAGGCGACGACGTCGGTGCCGTCGTGCAGGGCGACGGTGACGGCGGGTGTTGCGGTATCCAGAGCGAGCAAGAGCACGCGAACAGCCTACGGCGCCCGCGCCTCGCGCACGGCCGTCCCGGTGGGACGGTCACCGACTGCTACGGTCTGTATGAAGTAGGACATATGGCACGAAGCAGAGGTGGGTGCACGTGGCAGGGACCAGCTCGGTGATCGTGGCCGGCCTCACCGCTGCGGCCATCGGGGCGGTCGGCTTCCTCGCCCACCAGGCCCAGGCGACCGTCCCCGCGGGGCTGGGCGGCAGGCCGGGCGCGTACGGGGCGCCCGGGGCGCCCTTCACGAAGGCCCCCCGGGACCGGCGCAACCCGACCGCCCTGCCGCGCGGCTCCGGTACGGGCGAACGGGTCGTGTACTCGGTGGACGACGACCGGGTGTGGCTGGTGAGCGCGGGGAACCGGGTGCAGCGCACCTTCCGCGTCAGGCCGGGGACCGTGGACCCGCCGCCCGGCATGTACTGGGTCACGTCCCGGTCCCACGCGGTCACCGGCACGGACGGCATCCCCGTCGAGCACGTCGTGCGGTTCACCAGCGTGGACGGGGTGGTGATCGGCTTCAGTGCGGCGGTGGGCGACGCGGGGCAGATGGTCCCCGACCCGGGCGTGAAGACGGGCGGCATCCGCGAGACGCGGACCGACGGGAACGCGATGTGGCGGTTCGCCACGATCGGCGTGCGGGTGGTGGTGATCCGCTAGGCGTAGGGGGCCCACGCGTCATCCGCCAGGCGTATACAGGCCCACGCGTCATCCGCTGGGCGTGAACAGGCCCATGCGTCGCGCAGGGTGCGGTCGAAGCGTCAGGCGGCCTTGCGGGGGCGCTCGGTCCGCCGGGGGTCGCGGGGCTCCGGGCCCCGCGGTGGGCGGGAGATCGCGTCCGCGGCAGCGCACGACGCCAGCAGGTCGCGCATGGACACCCCGGTGGGCGCGGGCGGCGCGGGCTGCTCCGTGGGGCGAGAAGCGGTCATGGCGCCTCCTGGAGTGCGGGGGCGGGCGTGGTGAGGCACGCCTAACCACGGGCTGAATACCATGTCACCACGCCCGGAAGGCCCCGCGCAACATCTTGCCGACGCGCTGTCGGAAAGCGACGCCGCTCAGGCCGCGAGCGCCTCCAGCCCGGCCTCGGCCCACCTCGGGCCCACTCCGGTCAGCGTCACGTGCCGCACCTCGTCCGTGGTGTCACCGACGGCGCGGTGGATGACGACCTGGAGCCGGTCCTCCGTCAGCTCCTCGACCTTGCCCTCGCCCCATTCGACGACGATCACCGACTCCGGCAGATTGACGTCGAGGTCCAGGTCCTCCATCTCGTCGAGGCCGCCGGCGAGCCGGTAGGCGTCGACGTGGACGAGGGGCGGGCCGTCCCCCAGCGAGGGGTGCACCCGGGCGATCACGAAGGTCGGCGAGGTGACGGCGCCGCGCACGCCGAGCCCCTCGCCGAGCCCGCGGGTCAGCGTGGTCTTGCCCGCGCCCAGTTCCCCGCTCAGCATCACCAGGTCACCGGCGCGCAGCAGCTTGGCCAGCCGCCGGCCCAGCTCCCGCATCTGGTCGGGCGAGGTGATCGTCAGCCGGGTCTCAGCGCGGTCGCGCGGTGCTGCTGGTGCTGCGGGACGTTCCATAGCCACTTACGGTAGCCCCTGCCGGCACCGCACCCGCCCGGGTGAGCAGGTCGGCGAGCCGGTCGGTGACCACTTCCGGGTGCTCCAGCATCACCAGGTGCCCGGCGTCCGGCACGAGCACCAGTTCGGCGTCCGGGAGCAGGTCGGCGATGGCCTCGCTGTGCGCGCTGGGCGTGACCAGGTCCTGCACGCCGGCCAGCACCAGCACGGGCATGTCCCGGAAGCAGGCCAGCGCGCCCGTCTTGTCGTGGTCGGTGAAGGCCGGGTAGAACTCGGCGACCACGTCGATCGGCGTGGACTCGATCATCCGCTCCGCGAACCGCTCGACGGCCGGGTCCACGTCCCGCCCCGCGAACGAGTACCGCTTGATGATCCCGGCGAACAGGTCGGCGGTGGCCCGGCGCCCCTTCTCCACCAGCGCCGCCTGCTGGCCCAGCGCCTTCAGCACCCCGGGCAGGATCCGGCGCACCGCGTTGACCCCGGCGACCGGCAGCCCGAAGTTCACCTCGCCGAGCCGCCCGGACGACGTCCCCACGAAGGCGGTGGCGACGACCCGTTCCCGGATCAGCTCGGGGTACTGGGCGGCGAGGGCCATCACGGTCATCCCGCCCATCGAGTGGCCCACCAGCACGATCGGCCCGTCCGGTACGGCGGTGTCGAGGACGGCCTTCAGGTCGCGGCCGAGCTGGTCGATGGTGACGGGCACCCGGTCCCGGGTCTGGGCCACGCCGCGCGCGGACCGACCGTGGCTGCGCTGGTCCCAGTGCACGGTGCGGACGACCCCGCGCAGGGCCGCCCGCTGGAAGTGCCAGGAGTCCTGGCTGAGGCAGTAGCCGTGGCAGAAGACGACGGTGACGGGAGCGGGCGCCTTGCGGCCGAACAGCCGCCGCCGGCGCGGGGAGACCCCGGGGCCCGGGTCGGGGTGGGTCTCGTCGACCTCGTAGTACAGCTCGGTGCCGTCGTCGGCGCACGCCTTGCCCGGCATGCCGCGCAGGGTGCCGTACGGCCCCGCGGAGTCCAGCGCCAGCCGTGCCTTGCGGCGCATTCCACGCCCCACGGTCATCCGCTCCACGGCGACTCCGGCCGCCGCTCCCGCGGCGAGGACGCCTATCGCGGCACCGGCGATGCCGGTCGCCCTGCGCCAGCTCCCGGCCGCTCCCGCGGCGGAGACGGCGGCCGCGGAGGCGACGATGTCCGCCACGGCCTCCGCGCTGCTCTCGCTCACGTACCGCTCCTCTGTGCCGTACTGCAGTTCGCTGGATGGGTGAAAAGGGTGGTACCGGTGGTGCGGATGACGCGTGTTCCGCAGTCCCCGCCCTCGAACCGGTTACCCGAGTTCTTTCCCGTTCACATAGACGCGGGGAACGCGGGATCCGATGCGTGTGACGATTTCGTACGCGATCGTGCCGCAGGCCTGCGCCCAGTCCTCGGCGGTGGGCTCCCCGCGGTCGCCGGGCCCGAACAGCACGGCCTCGGCGCCCGCCCGGGGGTCGTCGCCGCCCAGGTCCACCACGAACTGGTCCATGGCGACCCGTCCGGCGACGGTCCGCCACTTGCCGTCGACCAGGACGGGACCGGTGCCGGAGGCGTGCCGCGGGATGCCGTCGCCGTAGCCGATGGGGACGAGGCCGAGGGTGGTGTCGCCGGACGTGACGTAGTGGTGGCCGTAGCTGACCCCGTGCCCGCCCGGCACGTGCTTGACCAGCGCCAGCGAGGCGCTGACCGTCATCACCGGGCGCAGGCCGAAGTCGGCCGGGGTGCCGAGCTCGGGGCCGGGCGAGATGCCGTACATGGCGATGCCCGGGCGGACCAGGTCGAAGTGGGTCTCGGGCAGGGTCAGCGTGGCCGGCGAGTTGGCGATGTGCCGCACCTCGGGCCGCACCCCCCGCGCCTCGGCGTGGGCGAGCATCTCCCGGAACCGCGCCAGCTGCGCGTCGGTCGAGGGGTGCCCGGGCTCGTCGGCGCAGGCGAGGTGCGACCACAGGCCGGTGACGCGGACCAGCCCCTCGGCCTCGGCGCGCAGGGCCGCGCCGACCAGTTCCTCCCAGTCCGCTCCGGGCTGGCAGCCGTTGCGTCCGAGACCGGTGTCCGCCTTGAGCTGCACGCGTGCGACCCGGCCGGCCTCCCGGGCGGCCGCCACGACCTCCCGCAGCGCCCACATCCCGCTCAGCGACACGTCGATGTCGGCCTCGATCGCCTGCCGCCAGGGCCCGCCGGGCACCCACAGCCAGCACAGCATCCGTCCCGGCAGCCCGGCCGCGCGCAGCGCGAGGGCCTCCTCGGGCGTGGCCGTGCCGAGCCAGGTCGCCCCCGCCGCCAGGGCCGCGCGGGCGCACGGCAGCGCCCCGTGGCCGTACCCGTCGGCCTTGACGACGGCCATCACGGCCGCGTCCCCGGCCCGGGCACACAGGGCCCGCACATTGGCGCGCAGGGCACCCAGATCGATCTCGGCGC
>NZ_JBLEBI010000091.1:0-25920 GCF_047340315.1 Streptomyces sp. AF1A | reverse complement strand
CCGCACCGCGCTGTTCCTCCCCACGGAAGGCCCCCGCCTCCCGCGCATCACGTCCCCGCTACTGCAGCGCTTCTTGGACAACCCGCCCTCGCTGCAGGGGACTTGTATGTTTTGCCACATCTTCGCGGCGTATGGGAACCCGTCGAAATCCTCGGGCGCTCCCCGCGCCCGAAGCCCCCTCGGACTCCACGAACCGATCACCCCCACGTCCGGCGCCAGAGACGCGGCCACCGGCCGTCCGTATCGCCGGACCCCTAGATCATCATTTGTCGCTGCGTGTCCCAGCATGTGAAGCACGGTCAATCTAGACCATCGGCGCCCGTCTGAAGAGGGTGATGTGTGGAATTGGTGCTCAAGATTTGGAGCCGGGTCCATGCACCGATGACCGCCTGTGGGTGCCTCTGAGACGGACGCGTCCTCTGTGAGCTGTGGTGACAGAGTTGCTCCGGGCCGTCGGAACCGCCGGTTCCGAGCCGCTCCGGCACCGGCGGCCGGGTCCCGCTCCGGGCCCGTCCGGGAGATGGATCTTCACATCTGCACAGGCGATCGACCGACCCCGTGCGCGCGAGGTGCGGTCCTGACGCGGGACAGCCCAGTCGTGCCGGCGTCCGTGCTCTGTCCGTTTCGGCCAGAAGCACGGTGGCCGGGGCTGCGGCCGCATGGGAGCATGAAGGGACCGGATGCTCGCGATGCCGCTCGTCGTGTCCCTCTGCCCCTGTGAGACGGGGAGGGCATCGGTCAAAAGGAGCGCGATGACGAAGCAATTCGCTGTCGGCGACCATGTGCGATGGAATTCCGAAGCCGGATACGTCGAGGGCGTCATCATCAGGAAACACACCCGCGATGTGGAGTTCAAAGGACGCGTCCGTCACTGCACGGAAAACGACCCGCAATACGAGATCAAGAGCGACAGGACGGAGCACATCGCGATGCACAAGGGCGGGGCGCTGACGAAAATCCAGGCTTGCCAGGCGTACGGACGAAGGGGCTGCCATGGCAGGAGTGGTTGAATACCGCAGGATTTACGAGGACCCCTCGCCACAGGACGGCACGCGGGTGCTCGTCGACCGGTTGTGGCCGCGGGGCGTGAGCAAGGAGAAAGCCCATCTGGACGAGTGGCTGCGGGATGTCGCGCCATCGACCGAGTTGCGGCACTGGTATCACCACGACCCCGGGCTCTTCGACGAGTTCCGGCGCCGTTACACGGCCGAGTTGAACGACCCCGATCACCGGCCGGCCGTCGAGCTCCTGCACGACTTGGCGGCGCACGGCAAGGTCACGCTCCTCACGGCGACCAAGGACGTCGACCACAGCGAAGCCGCCGTCCTCGCCGACTGGCTGAACCACAGCGTGGGGCAGCACGCCTGACCGCGCCTTCCTCGTACGGCGTCACTCGTCGCGTTCGAAGTCGGCCTGCCAGACCTCCTCGTCGAGCGCCCGCTGGGCGGCGAAATACAGCTCGTGGACGAAGCGCCGGGCCTGCTCGGGAGGCAGTGAGGGCGCCTCCCGCAGCAGCCGTTCGGTCCACGCGGAGATGTTCTCGTCGTCGCTCACGTCTCCAGCTCACGCGCTCCGGGCCGGGCCCGCCACTCTTGTGGTCCGGACGGCTGGTCGGCGCCGTCCCGCCCACCGGCAGCGGCGCGCTCCATGTCCACCTGCGAGAATCGAAACACCGGTGGCCGTTCGGCGTGACGCGCAATCGCTCCGGAAACGCCACGACAGCACGGTGCGGTCATCCGGCGTCACTCCGAGAAGCCGCGCCGTCCTCCGGTCCGACTCGCACCCCACGCCGCGCACGATGACAATTGTTTCGGACAATTGTCTCGCATTGATCGGGCCTCCGGCCGGAGGCCCGTGCGACGGTTCATGGCCGGACGAAGCTCATGCCCGCCCCTATTGCGCACCCGGAGTCCTCGTTTTTCGGCCAGGAGAGAGGCAGGCCCTGTGGTCGATTCGCAGTCCGTGATCGCCCCGCCGGCGAAATCCGCCGTGTTCCTCGTCTTCACCATCGCGTCCGGATGCGAGGGGGTCGTGCGTGACCTGCTGCCGGACCTGGCGGGATTGCGGCGGTCGGTGGGGTTCCGCTCTCCGGACGCCGACCTCACGTGCGTCGCCGGGATCGGGTCCACCGCCTGGGACCGGCTGTTCGCCGGCCCGCGCCCGCGCGACCTGCACCCCTTCGTGCCGCTGACGGGCACCCGCCACCACGCGCCGTCCACCCCGGGCGATCTGCTGCTTCATCTGCGGGCCCGCCGCATGGACCTGTGCTTCGAGCTGGCCCAGCTGATCGCCGAACGGCTGCGTGGAGCGGCCACCGTGGCCGACGAGGTGCACGGTTTCAAGTCCTTCGACGAACGCGACCTCCTCGGCTTCGTCGACGGCACCGAGAACCCCGAGGGCCGGCTCGCCGACGACGCGGTCTTCGTCGGCGACGAGGACCCGGAATTCG
The DNA here is from genome assembly GCF_047340315.1 of Streptomyces sp. AF1A. Taxonomy (NCBI): domain Bacteria; kingdom Bacillati; phylum Actinomycetota; class Actinomycetes; order Kitasatosporales; family Streptomycetaceae; genus Streptomyces; species Streptomyces sp. AF1A. Next base: position 23,471 of record NZ_JBLEBI010000091.1, on the reverse strand, counting down.
CCGGCGGCAGCTACGTCATCGTCCAGAAGTACCTGCACGACCTCACCGCCTGGAAGGCACTGCCGACCGAGGAACAGGAGAGGGTCATCGGCCGGACCAAGCTGAACAACGTGGAACTGCCCGACGACGTCAAACCCGCCGACTCCCATGTCGCCCTCAACACGGTCACCGACGAGGACGGCAACGAGCGCAAGATCGTGCGGGACAACATGCCGTTCGGCCGGGTCGGGGACGGGGAGTTCGGCACGTACTTCATCGGCTACGCCCGCACGCCCGAGGTGATCGAGCACATGCTGCGCAACATGTTCCTCGGCGACCGCCCGAACGTCCACGACCGGATCCTGGACTTCTCCACCGCGGTCACCGGCTCCCTCTTCCACGTGCCGACCGCGGACTTCCTCGACGATCCGCCCGGCCCGCCCGTGAGCCCCCGCGTGGCGGAGGGTTCGCTGGGTATCGGCAGCCTCAAAGGAGCCTGATCCCATGTCCACGCCCAGCGAGAGCAGCAACCTGCACCGCGACCTCGCCCCGATCACCCCTGCGGCGTGGGAGCAGATCGAGGACGAGGCCCGCCGCACCTTCCGGCGCCATCTGGCGGGCCGTCGTGTCGTGGACGTGACGGGGCCCGACGGACCCGCGCTGGCGGCGGTGGGCACCGGCCACCTCACCGGCATCGCCCCTCCCGCGCCGGGTGTCACCGCGCGGCTGCGCCAGGTGCAGCCGCTGGTCGAGCTGCGGGTGCCGTTCAGGGTCGGCCGGGACGCGGTGGACGACGTGGAGCGCGGCGCGCACGACTCCGACTGGCAGCCCGTGAAGGACGCGGCGCGCACCATGGCGTTCGCCGAGGACAGAGCCGTCTTCGGGGGTTACGCGGCGGCGGGTGTCGACGGACTGCGCGGACGCACCTCCCACCCGGTGATCGCCCTGCCGGCGGAGCCGCGCGCCTACCCGGACGCGGTCAGCCGGGCCCTGACGACGCTGCGGCTGGCCGGCGTGGCCGGCCCGTACGCGCTGCTGCTGGGGGCCGATGCCTACACCGCGGTGAGCGAGACGTCCGATCACGGGTATCCCATCGTGGAGCATCTGCGCCGACTGCTGGACGGGCCGCCGATCTGGGCGCCCGCGCTCGACGGCGCCTTCCTGCTCTCCACCCGGGGCGGGGACTTCGAGCTGCGTCTGGGCGAGGATCTCGCGATCGGCTACACCGCGCACGACGCGAACGGGATCGAGCTGTACTTCCGGCAGACGCTGACGTTCCTGGTGTACACCGACGAGGCCGTGGTCGCACTCACCTCCTGAGCGCAGCTCGTTCTCGGCTCGGGGGTCCGGCGGGGGCGAGCGGCTCGTGCACGGTCCGGCCGGTCGCCCCGCGGGTCGGGCCCAGCCGGTACCGGACCGGGCCGGCGGTGGCCCGCTCACCCGGCGCCGACGGCTCCGCTCCGTGGCTCTGGTGGGCTCGCCCGTCGGGTCTCCACGGCGGTCATGCCAGCTCCAGGACGAGCTTGCCGACGTTCTCACCGCGGAAGAGCATCCGGAACGTCTCGGGGAAGTCGTCCACGCTCCCCCTCACCACGTGCTCCTTGACCTTGATGCGGCCGGCCCGGATCCAGGCGGAGATCTCCTGTGCCGCCTGCGCGTAGCGCTTGGCGTAGTCGAAGACGACGAAGCCCTCCATGCGGGCGCGGCGCACCAGCAGCGAGAGGTAGTTGGAGGGGCCCTTGACCGGCGTGGTGTTGTTGTACTGGCTGATCGCACCGCACACCACGACACGCGCGCGCATGGCCAGCTGTGTCAGGGCCGCGTCGAGGATGTCCCCGCCGACGTTGTCGAAGTAGACGTCGATGCCATCGGGGGCCTGGCGGCGCAGCGCCTTCCTGACGTCCTCCGCGCGGTAGTCGATCGCCGCGTCGAATCCCAGTTCGTCGACGAGCATGGCGCACTTCTCCGGCCCTCCGGCGATGCCGACGACCCGGCAGCCCTTGGCCTTCGCGATCTGACCGGCGATGCTGCCGACCGCCCCGGCTGCCCCCGAGACCACGACGGTCTCGCCGTCCCGCAGCGCACCCACGTCCAGCAGGCCGAAGTAGGCGGTCATGCCGGGCATGCCCAGCGCGCCGAGATACGTGGACGGCGGGGCGAGGGTGGTGTCGATCTTCATGGCGCCTCGGCCGTCGGAGATCGCGTACTCCTGGACGCCGAACACGCCGACCACATGGTCGCCCGGCCGGAACCCGGGGTGGTGGGACGCGGTGACCTCGATGACGGATCCGGCGCGCATCACCTCGCCGATGCCCACCGGCGGCAGGTAGGAGGGGCGGTCGTCCAGCCAGCCCCGCATCGCCGGGTCCAGGGAGATGGCGAGCGTCCGGCCCGCGAACCGGCCCGGGCCCGGCTCGCCGACGGGCTCCGAACGGTGCTCCCAGTCCTCGGGCTTGACCTCGCCCACGGGACGGGCTGCCAGACGGATCTGGCGGTTGGTCGCAGACATCGCTCCTCCTGTGGTTGGCGACTTCGCCGCAGGATACCGACCAGTAGGTACGGAGCGGTGCGTGATGCTCGCCACACTCGGGCGCTGCGCTCGCCGAGCTCCGGAACGGTCAGGTCAGCGTGCCCGTCAGCGGTTGTTCGGTCCACACCGTCTTGCCTTCGCGGGTGTAGCGGGTGCCCCAGCGTTCGGTCAGCTGCGCCACCAGGAACAGCCCGCGCCCGCCCTCGTCGGTCGTACGGGCGCGGCGCAGATGCGGTGCGGTGTGGCTGGTGTCGCTGACCTCGCACACCAGGCTCCGCTCACGGATCAGCCGGAGGGTCGCCGGGCCGCCGGCGTACCGGTAGACGTTGGTGATCAGTTCGCTGGCGATCAGCTCGGTCGTGAACGCCAGGTGGTCCAGGCCCCATTCGGACAGCGTGGCCGCGGTCAGTTCCCGGGCCCGCGCCGCGCTGGCGGGCTCCGGTGGCAGACGCCAGGAGGCGACGTCGTCCGCGGGCAGCGTCCGGGTGCGGGCGATCAGCAGGGCGACGTCGTCGCTGGGCCGCTCGGGCACGAGCGAGTCGACCACCGCCTGGCACGTCCGCTCCAGGGCGTCCGCGGGCCGGGTGAGCGCCGCGCACAGCCTGGCCAGGGCGGTGTCGGCATCCATGTGGCGCTCGCCGATGATTCCGTTGGTGTACAGGCACAGCAGGCTGCCCTCGGCCAGATCGATCTCCCTGGACTCGAACGGCAGGCCGCCCAGGCCGAGTGGTGGACCGGCCGGCAGGTCGAGCGGGGCCGCCTGTCCGTCCGGCGTGGTCACCACCGGCAGCGGGTGACCGGCCCGGGCGAGGGAGCAGCACCCGGAGACCGGGTCGTACACGGCGTACAGGCAGGTGGCCCCAACGACCCGCTCGTCCACGGGCCGTTCGCCGGCCGCTTCCTGCTCGGCCGCCAGCAGGTTGACCAGGTCGTCCAGGCGCGAGAGGACCTCGTCGGGTTCCAGGTCCAGACTGGCCAGCGTGTGTACGGCGGTACGCAGCCGGCCCATGGTCGCGGCGGCGTGGATGCCGCGGCCCACGACGTCGCCGACGACGAGGGCGACGCGGGCACCGGACAGGGGGATGACGTCGAACCAGTCGCCGCCCAGACCCGGGGCCGCGCTGGCCGGCAGGTACCGCAGGGCCACCTCGACGGCCGACTGGTCGGCGACGGCCCGGGGCAGAAGGCTGCTCTGCAGGGCGAACGCGGTCTGCTGCTGCTGTGTGAAGCGCCGGGCGTTGTCGATGGCGACGGCGGCGCGCGATGCGAGTTCCTGGGCCAGGGTGAGATCGTCCGCCTCGAAGGGATCCGGGCGGCGCGAACGCCACAGCGTCATCACGCCCAGGACCAGGCCGCGCGCGACAAGAGGCACCGCGATCAGCGAGTGCACGCCCAGGTCCGGGGCGTGGGCCCCCTGGTGTCCCGACCGGGAGAACCAGTCCGGTGGGAGAACCGGTTCCAGGACGGGCCGCCCTTCGGCCAGGCACCTGGCCTGGGGCGTGTCGCTGCCGAACTCGACGGGGTCGCCGTGGGGGTGGGGCGGCCCGGCCTGCTGGGCACCGACGCTGCTGGCTCCCAGGCGCACCACGGCCCCCGCCAGGGCACGCGTGGGCTCCTCACCGCGCGTCACCGGCCGCAGCAGGTCCACCGACGCATGGTCGGCGAGGTGGGGCACCATCACCTCGGCGAGCTCCCGGGCGGTCTCCGCCACGTCGAGGGTGGTTCCGATACGGCTGCCGGCCTGGTCGAGGAGCGCGAGCCGACGCTGGGCCCGATGGCGTTCGGTGATGTCCTCGATCATCTCGGCCACGCCCAGGATGCGGCCGGAAGGATCCTCCATCGGGAAGGACGAGACCATGACGACCCGCTCGCGTGTCGGATCCCACTGCAGGCGGGCGAACTGCTCGGAGTAGACCAGCGGCCTTCCGGTCTCCATCACCTTGCGCACCCGCTCCACGGCCTTGCGCGCGTCGTCCGGGAGGAGGAAACAGCCGGTGGGCAGCCCCTGGAAGTCCGCCGCCGGAACGCCGCTGAAACGTTCGATGGCCCGGTTGACCCGCAGCAGCCTCAGATCGGTGCCGTGGACGACCAGGCCGATCGGGCACCGGCGGAACAGGCCGTCGAGAACCGCGCGGTCCCGTTGCCACTCCAGGACGTCGGCCGCGGGTGCGCCGGCGAGCATCCACTCGGTCACCCGGTCGTGGCGTGGCACGGCATGGGCCCTGATCCCCATCTCCACGAGCCGCCCGTCGTGGTGCCGCACCTTCAGCACGCCGGACCAGCCGCCCGCCCTCCTGCACTTCGCCGCGGCCTCCCGGACGGCCGGCAGTTCGCGAGGGTCGACGAGGACCTCGCAGGCCCGACGACCGATCACGGCCGTGCCGGAATGGCCCAGCAGTTCCTGCGCCCGCCGGTTCCATCCGACCACCACTCCCCGGTCGTCGAGCACTGCCAAGGCGGCGAGGTGCAGGCCGAACGGATCGTCGTGGCCTTCGCTGAGCTCCGTCATCCGCCTTCTCCACCGCTGGACACCGCTTCGGGGTTCTTCCCGTGCACGCTGAGCCGCTGACGCCGTGCCACCCCATTGAAACCCGGTGACGGCCGGGCCTGGTGAAGGTGCGCTCGGCTCGCGTGCCGCCGGGGCCCGCCGAACCCGACGGTGGCCGGGGCGTCCGGGCCGGCCCCCGGGAGCTCATCGGTTCCACTGCCCTCTGCGCGCATGACGCCCTTGACAGCCCGCCCTCGAACCTGAAGGCTACCGACCAGTCGGTATGAGGAGGCCGAGGGTGACCGAGCTGAGCATCTCCACTGCCGGGGGCGTCTTCGACGCCACCGTAGCGGGTCCACCCGAGGGCCGCCCCGTGCTGTTGCTGCACGGCTTCCCGCAGACGCGTCTGGCGTGGCAACGGCAGATCGCGGCGCTGGCCGCGCACGGCTACCGGGTGGTGGCACCCGACCAGCGCGGATACTCCCCCCGCGCCCGCCCCCGGCGACCCGAGGACTATCGCATCAGCCGTCTCGTCGACGATGTGGTCGCGATCACCGAGGAACTCGGCTGGGCGACGTTCGATGTGGTCGGCCACGACTGGGGCGGCGCGGTGGCCTGGTGGACCGCGGACGCCCATCCCGGCCGCGTGCGCACCCTGACGGTCGTCTCGACACCTCATCCCGGCGCTCTGGCCGCGGCCCTGCGCACCGACGAGGACCAGCGCAAGCGCTCCCTCTACATGATCGACTGGCGGGAGACGCCCGCGACCGAAGAGCGCATGCTGGCCCACGACGCCCGGGAACTGCGCGCCCTGTACGCGGGAAAGGTCCCGCGGGAGAGCGTCGAGGCCTATGTGCGGCACCTGTCCGAGCCAGGCGCTCTCACCGCGGCGCTGAACTGGTACCGCGCGGGCCGCCCCGACGGCTCGATCGGCACCGTCGACGTGCCCACGCTGTACGTCTGGAGCACGGGGGACAGGGCGTTCGGCGCGACGCCGGCACAGGAGACCGGGCGGTGGGTCAGCGGGCCGTACCGGTTCGAGACCCTCCAGGGCGTCAGCCACTGGATCCCCGAGGAGGCGCCCGAAGCGCTGAACCGCCTGCTGCTCGACCAGCTGCGAGCGCACGGCGCGTAGGAAATCGCAGCACACACCCCGTCCGCCGACTCATCGAAGAGGTCACCCCCCATGAAGGCAGCACGCGCGGCCTGGCGCCGGCTCGAGCCCGTGCACGGCATGATCTATTTCGCTCCTGAAGCCCGGCGCCGGTACGCGGAGCTCGGACTGGGCGGACGCGCCGGGTATTTCGCCTCCCGGAGCGCCGCGTTCGGCCGAGCGCCCGCCGAGTTGGTGATCTCGACCTTCTACAACTTCAACCCCGCCTTCGTCCGGCAGGCCGTCGACGGCGCCTGGGACGCGACGACGCCGCAGCAGGTGCTGGACGCGCGGTACGCCGCGGCGGGTGAGGCCCTGCGGCGCGCGGGGATCCACGAGCTGCCCGACCTCACGGAGGTCCTGGCGCTGACCCGCCGGGCCGCCGAGGCGGCCTGCGACCATGCCCAGGGACGCCCGCTGTTCGCCGCGCACGCCGCGCTGCCCTGGCCGCAGGAGCCGGTGCTGCGGTTGTGGCACGCCCAGACGCTGCTCCGGGAGTTCCGGGGGGACGGCCATGTCGCCTGCTTGCTGAGCGAGGGCGTCGGGGGCTTGGAAGCGCTGGTTCTGCACGCCGCCACCGGTGAGGTTCCGGTCGACTTTCTCAAGGTGAGCCGCGCATGGCCCGAGGAGGAGTGGGCCGGAACCCAGGAACGCCTGCGCGAGCGTGGTCTCCTCGACGGCGACTCCCTCAGCCCGGAAGGCATCGCCCTGCGTCGGCACATCGAGGACCGCACCGACCGCCTGGCTCTTCCCGCCTACGCCGTCCTGGGCGACGCCGGCTGTGAGCGTCTCGCCGAACTCGCCAGGCCCTTCGGTCACGCGGTGATCGAGGCGGGCCTGCTCAAAATCGGCTGACCGGCCTTCCGCGCGGGGACACACGCTGCTCGAACCGTGCCTTCACATGCGACCTTGCCTAAATGTTTTAGGCAAGTAGGTTATGGTTGTCGCCACGGAGGATGATGATTATGGTTCGAGTAGGCCTGACCCCGGAGCGCCTGACCCGGGCTGGGGCGGAACTGGCCGACGAGGTCGGCTTCGACCAGGTGACCGTCTCGGCCCTCGCCCGGCGGTTCGGCGTCAAGGTCGCCAGCCTGTACTCACACCTGAAGAACTCGCAGGAACTCAGGACCAGGATCGCCCTGTTCGCCCTGGAGGAACTCGCCGACCGGGTCGCCGACGCCCTGGCCGGACGTGCGGGCAAGGACGCCCTGGCCGCCTTCGCGGACGCCTACCGCGACTACGCCCGGGAACACCCCGGTCGCTACGCCGCCGCACGGCTCCGGCTCGACCCCGAGACGGCGGCCGCCAGCGCCGGGGTGCGCCACGCGCAGATGACGCGGGCGATCCTGCGCGGCTACGACCTGACGGAGCCGGACCAGACACACGCCGTCCGGATGCTCGGCAGCATCTTCCACGGCTACGTCAGCCTCGAGCTGGCCGGAGGGTTCGAGCACAGCAAGCCCGACGCGCAGGAATCGTGGGCCTGGATCGTGGATTCCCTCGACGCTCTGCTGCGCAACCGGGCCGCGTCCTGACCGGCAGCGGCGCGCGCCACCGCAGGCGGTCCGCCGCGCCCGACGCACATGCACCATCAACTGATCAACAGACTGACCGAGGCCATGACCACCGAGAACCACTTGATCAACACCCCTGTCACCGCGGACATGATGCGCGGTCACCTCGATGCGGAAAGGACCGCGCACGGCCTGCTCCCGCATCGACTGCCCGCCCGGGCGCGCCGGCAGATCCCGGACGACCAACTGGCCGTGGCCGAGGCGCAGCCCTCGGGCGTGCGGCTCGTCTTCCGCACGCGGGCCACCACCATCGAACTGGACACGCTGCCCACCAAGCGGGTCTACCGGGGTTTCCCTCCCCCGGCGCCCGGCGTGTACGACCTGCTGATCGACGGCCGTCTCGCCGCCCGGGCCACGGTGGCAGGCGGCAACGTCCGCACGATCACCGACCTGGTCACCCAGTCCTCGGAGCTGACGGAAGGCCCCGCGGGCACCGCCCGGTTCGCCGGTCTGCCGCCGGGTGACAAGGACGTCGAGATCTGGCTTCCGCACACGGAGATCACCGAACTGATCGCCCTGCGCACCGACGCCCCCGTCGAGCAGGCACCGGCCAACGGGCGCAGGGTGTGGCTGCACCACGGAAGTTCCATCAGCCACGGCTCGAACGCCGCCCGTCCGACCGAGATCTGGCCGGCCCTGGCGGCAGCCCGGGGCGCAGTGGAGTTGGTGAACCTGGGATTCGGCGGCAGTGCGCTCCTGGACCCGTTCACCGCCCGGGCGATGCGCGACAGCCCCGCCGACCTGATCAGCGTCAAGGTCGGCATCAACATCGTCAATGCCGACGTGATGCGGCTGCGTGCCTTCACCCCCGCGGTCCACGGCTTCCTCGACACCGTCCGCGAAGGGCATCCGACCGCGCCTCTCCTGGTCGTCTCCCCTCTCCTGTGCCCCGTCCAGGAGGACACCCCCGGCCCCCTCGCGCCCGACTTCGACGGCACAACGCTGCGGTTCAAGGCCACCGGTGATCCGACCGATCGCGCCGCCGGGCGCCTGACGCTGAAGGTCATCCGCGACGAACTCGCCCGGATCGTCGAGCAGCGGGCGGCCGACGACCCGAACCTGCACTACCTCGACGGCCGTGAGCTGTACGGCGAGAGCGACTACGCGGAGCTCCCCCTGCCCGACGAGGTCCACCCCGATCCGGCAGGCCACCGCCGCATCGCCGAGAACTTCGGGCGGCTCGCATTCGGCGCGGGCGGCCCTTTCACGGCCACCACCGGCTGACGTGGATCACGGTCGGCTCCGATGGGCGAGTGCCCGCCGCTCACGAGTCAGGAGCCGCCGCGCCGCACCGCACGACAGGCGGTCGCGGTCCGGCACGTGCGGGCAATCAGCTGGAAGAAGCGAGCGGTGTGCTTGTGGGGATGCCGGGCCGTCACGGCGAGCTCCAGGCGTTCGAGATCCGCGTAGAACTTCGGGTCGTGCTTGCGCGCGTCGTCGGTGATGTAGTCGCACACGCTGCGGATGCCGTAATGGTGCACGTCCCGGCACCCCAGCTCCTCCAGCATCGGCTGGATCTCCTCGGCCGTGCGGAGTCTGAGCTGCGCGTCGAACATCCGGGTCCGCCCGCGATCGGTGTCGAGTGCGGCGAGCGCGGCGGCCAGGTCCATCTCCCGGATGGCGGCGGTCAAGGACGCCGAGTGCCTGTTGGCCGAGATCACGGAGAGCAGGCCGCCGGGCCGGAGAGGTGCCAGGGCGGCGGCGAGCGTCTGGCGGGCGTCGTCCGTGTACTGGATGAGGTTGTGGCAGAGCACCACGTCGAACTGCGTGGAGGTGACCTCGGCGGGCAGACGGTCCACGCCGGCCTGGACGCAGGTGATCCGGTCCGCCAGCCCCTCCGCCTGCGCTCGTTCGCCGGCTGCGTCGAGCATGGCGTGGGCGTGGTCGACGATCGTGACGTGGTGTCCGCGAGCGGCCAGACGCACGGCGTCCGCGCCGTTGCCGCCGGCGACATCGAGGATGCGCAGGGGGCCGGCGGGCAGATCCGCGAGATGACGGGCCAGGTTCGCCTCGGCGATCACGTAGCGCAAGCGGCCCCAGGGGGCGTCCTGCCACTCCTGCCAGCCGGCCATGGCGGTGTTGAACTTCTCAGCAGTCTCGGCCATCCGGTGACCATAGTCCCGTGACGGCGGAACTGCGCATCTGGGCCGGCACCCCACAGGGCGAATCCCTCATGGAGCCGGCGAGATACATATCTAGGAGTGGAGTGTTTTCTCGACAGGAGGCCGCTCACGACGGGAGGTGGTTTCCGTGCTGGTGCGAGCGTGGGTCGACGACGATCAGCTCGTCGTCCGCCTGCCGTGGACCCTGGCCATGGCCGCACGGCGTCGGACGCTGAGGCTGCCCCTTGACTGTGTGGCGGACGTGCGGGTGGAGCCCTCGTGGTGGCGTGCGGTGCGGATCGGCATGCCGGGTCGCCACTACCGCTTCCGTGCGGGGCGGTGGTGCGCCGGCGAGCTGGTGCACGCCAAGGGCCGCGACTTCGTCGCACTGTGGCAAGGCGCGCCCGCGCTGGTCGTCGACTGCCACCCCTGGAAGAGCCCGTACGCCCGCCTCGCACTGTCCGTCCGCGATCCGCACGCACTCGCGGCCCTGCTGCGGCAGCGCACCGATCGCGGGAGTGACCGTGAGGGAGCTGGGCGGAAGGCGGCGTAGGACCGTGACGGGGACCCGGTGATCCCCGAACGGCGACGTGATCGGCCACCGCTCGCGGCTGGGCCGCCCCACGCCAAGATCACCCGACGGGGACACCGTTGCCCGTGGGCGGTGGCACGGGTCAGGACCGGCCCGGGGACTGAGGCTCCTCGCCGTCGGCATCGAACACCCTGGTGAAGGTGGCACCGCACCGACAGCGCGAGTGCTCGAGCAGTTTCCCGTCCTCCGACACGCTCAGCCCCTGGCTGAGTCGCACATGCACGTGATCACCCATGATGAGCTGCTTTCCCTGACGCCGGTCGTTCGCCCCATCGTGCGGGCAGCCCGCGCCGGGCGGCAATGCCCCAGCTCACACTTTCGGCTGCAACCCCGCGCCAGGGGTGCAAACGCCCCAAGTGATCGCCTGCGCCGCACGGGGGCGGGACGCATACGACGGCCGGCCCGCGCGCACGCTTCGGGCCGGCCAGGTCGATCAGGACGTCTACGTGAGCGGCCGATCGGCTCGCGAGGGCGGCTGGGCGTGGTCGGCGGCCCGCAGCAGGGGCGCGGTGTGCCGCTCGGGGCGGTGGACGCGTTCCGTCGGGACGCGGCTGCGCGGCGCTTCGGTGTCGCCGGGCAGGGGCACGGGGCGACGGGCCACGAGGCGCCCGACCCAGCGCCGGCCGCAGTGCGGGCAGGGCGGAGCGCCTTGCGGGGTGTACGGGGAGGCGACCGCCGTGTTGTCGCGGTAGAAGTACTCCCATTCGTCCCCGTCGTCGTCCCGGTAGCGCTGCACGTCGTAGTCGACGCTCCAGCTGTGCCAGCACGAGCCACAGGTGAACTCGACACGCTCGACGGCAAGTTCAGTGATCACTGCACGGCACCTCCTGTCCGGTGGGCGAGAGTGGTCCTGAGTGCTGCGAGGACGGCGCACGACTCCGGGCTGCCGGGGCCCGGAACGCCTTCGACAATCCCTATACCTGCCCCACGTAAAGCTTGACAACCGCAGACTCAAGTTTTATTTCAGGACTGTAGGCAATTAACGGTGAACCCGCAGCTCGCGGTGGGTGAGGGGGTGCCGGGATGCAGGCACGGCAGCAGCGGGCCGATCTGTACGCGGTGCTGGGCGTGGAGCCCTCGGCGACGCCCGAGATGATCACCTCGCCGAGCACAGCACGCGAGCACAGCATGAGCGAGCGCGAGCGAGGAGGGAGAAGCAGATGGCGCGTTCGGTCGGTATCGACCTGGGTACGACGAACTCGGTGGTCTCAGTCCTCGAGGGCGGCGAGCCCACGGTCATCACGAACACGGAGGGTGCACGCACGACGCCCTCGGTCGTCGCGTTCGCCAAGAACGGCGAGGTGCTCGTCGGCGAGGTGGCCAAGCGGCAGGCCGTGACGAACGTGGAGCGCACCGCGCGCTCCGTGAAGCGATACATGGGCGACCACGCGTGGCGGTTCCCGGAGCACGGCGACATCGACGGCAAGCGGTACACCCCGCAGGAGATCTCCGCGCGTGTGCTGCAGAAGCTGAAGCGGGACGCCGAGGCGTACCTCGGTGAGGACGTCACCGACGCGGTGATCACCGTGCCCGCGTACTTCGACGACACCCAGCGGCAGGCGACCAAGGAGGCCGGTGAGATCGCCGGGCTGAACGTCCTGCGCATCATCAACGAGCCGACGGCGGCGGCGCTGGCCTACGGGCTGGACAAGGAGAACGACCAGACCGTGCTCGTCTTCGACCTCGGCGGCGGCACCTTCGACGTGTCGCTGCTGGAGATGGGCGAGGGCGTCATCGAGGTGAAGGCCACCAACGGCGACACCCACCTCGGGGGCGACGACTGGGACCAGCGGATCGTCGACCACCTGGTCACGCAGTTCAAGAACCACTACGGCGTCGACCTGTCGAAGGACAAGATGGCCGTCCAGCGGCTGCGCGAGGCGGCGGAGAAGGCGAAGGTCGAGCTGTCCAGCTCCTCGGAGACCACCATCAACCTGCCCTACATCACCGCCTCCGCCGAGGGCCCGCTGCACCTGGACGAGAAGCTGACCCGCGCCCAGTTCCAGCAGCTGACCGCCGATCTGCTGGAGCGCTGCAAGGCGCCGTTCCACAACGCGATCAAGGATGCCGGGATCAAGGTCTCCGACATCGACCACGTGGTCCTGGTCGGCGGCTCGACGCGGATGCCGGCCGTGACCGAGCTGGTGAAGGAACTGACCGGCAAGGATCCGCACAAGGGCGTGAACCCGGACGAGGTCGTCGCGGTCGGCGCCTCGCTGCAGGCCGGTGTCCTCAAGGGCGAGGTCAAGGACGTCCTGCTGCTCGACGTCACCCCGCTGTCCCTCGGCATCGAGACCAAGGGCGGCATCATGACCAAGCTGATCGAGCGCAACACGACGATCCCCACCCGCCGTTCGGAGATCTTCACCACCGCGGACGACAACCAGCCGGCGGTGCAGATCCAGGTCTACCAGGGTGAGCGCGAGATCGCGGCGTACAACAAGAAGCTCGGCATGTTCGAGCTGACCGGTCTGCCGCCGGCCCCGCGCGGAGTGCCGCAGATCGAGGTGGCCTTCGACATCGACGCCAACGGCATCATGCATGTCTCCGCGAAGGATCTCGGCACCGGCAGGGAGCAGAAGATGACCGTGACGGGCGGCTCGGCCCTGCCCAAGGACGACATCGAACGCATGGTCCGGGAGGCGGAGCAGCACGCCGAGGAGGACCGCCGTCGGCGCGAGGCCGCGGAGACCCGCAACCAGGGCGAGCAGCTCGTCTACTCCACCGAGAAGCTCCTCAAGGACAACGCGGACAGGATCCCGGCCGACGCGAGGAGCGAGACGGAGACGGCGCTGGCCGACCTGAAGGAGAAGCTGAAGGGCGAGGACACCGCCGCGATCCGGCAGGCGATCGACCGTACCGCGCAGGCCGCGCAGAAGATCGGCACGGCCCTGTACGAGAGGTCGCGCGCCGAGCAGCAGGCCGGGGCCGGATCGTACGCGGGCGACGCCACGGCCGGCGCGTCGCCCGAGGACGAGGTGGTGGACGCCGAGATCGTCGACGACGACAAGCCGGAGGCGGGCTGACGATGACCTGGAGCGGTCCGCAGAGCACCGAGTTGGAACAGTTGCGGCAGCTGGTGGAGGAGCGGACCGCCGACCTGCAGCGGGTGAAGGCCGAGTACGACAACTACCGCAAGCGGGTCCGGCGGGACCGCCTGGCCGTGCGGCAGATCGCCGCGGCCAACGTCCTGCGGGCGCTGTTGCCGGTCGTGGACGCCGTCGACCGGGCGTGCGCGCACGAGCCGCTGACCCCGGGCCTGAAGGACATCGCCGACACTCTGCGGGAGCGGCTCGGCTCGCTGGGCGTCACGTCGTTCGGTGAGGTGGGCGACCCGTTCGATCCCGCCTGTCACGACGCCCTGACGCACCACGTCTCCCCCGATGCGGACCGCCTGGTCTGCTCGGCGGTCCTGCGTCCCGGCTACCGCCTCGGCGACAACCTGCTGCGCCCGGCCGCCGTGGAGGTCACCGGACCGGCTCCCCCCGCGAGGAACCCGCTGGGCAGCGCCCGGCACTCGTGCCCGTCCCCTCCGCAGACGCCCGGACCTTCGTTGACCGGGCGAGGCTGACCGACCGGGCGAAGCTGACCGCATGCCCGGCGGCCCCCACCGCTGCATGCTCCGGCTCCCGCCCGGCGACGGCCTTTCCTCCCCGGACACCCGCGCCCGGGCCGAACACCCCTGCGGCGTTCCACCGGCGCCGGCAGAGCGCCCGAGGGCCTGCGCGCGCCCCGTCGGTTGCTGCCCGGCAACGGGCAGCGCGGGAAAGGGGGTTCAGCCGGCAGGCACACCGAGGAGGGCGACGCCGTCCTGCATCGCCCTCGACGTCCTTCGCTCACACGAAGCAGTAGTGCGGGGTGCTCCTGAATGCCACGCCGCACGTGTACGAGGCGTCGGCGAGGTCCTTCCCAGCCGCCGAGCCGGGAGACGCGGCCGCACCGCCGGCACGCTAGACGTGCTCGGATGTCCGCATCGCCGGAAGTTCCACGGTGATGCGCAGCCCGCCGGCGGCGCGCGGGGTGAGGGTGAGGGTTCCGTCGTGTGCGTGCGTGATGGTCCTGACGATCGCCAGGCCGAGGCCGACGCCCGCGTGGTCGGTGCGAATGCGCTCGGTGCCGCGCCGGAACGGTTCGGTGAGCGTGGCGACCAGCTGCGGGGTGAGCTTCTCGCCGGTGTTCTCGACGGTCAGCACCACACTCCTGGGGCGCACTGCGGTGGTGACCCACACGGTGCCCTGTTCCGGGAGGTTGTGGACGATCGCGTTGTGCACGAGATTCGTGGTCAGCTGCAGCAGCAGCGCCTGCGAGCCGCTCGCGGGGGCGACGTCGCCGCCGGTCTCGATGGTGACGCCGTGTTTCTCGGCCAGCGGCAGGAGCGTTTCGGTGGCTTCTTCCGCCATGAGGGACAGGTCGACACGTTCGCGGGTGAAGGACCGCTGTTCGGCGCGGCTGACCAGGAGCAGTGCCTCGGTGAGGTCGATCGCTCGCGTGTTGACGGCGTGCAGCCGTCCGATGAGCTCGCCGTCGACGCGGTTCGGATCGGTGCGGGCCACGTCGAGCATCGCCTTCGAGATCGCCAGCGGTGTGCGCAGTTCGTGCGAGGCGTTGGCCGCGAATCTCCGCTGTTCGGCGACGTGTGCTTCGAGCGCCGCGAGCATCGCGTCGAAGGCGTCGGCGAGTTCGCGGAACTCGTCCTTGCGGCCCGGGAGCCGGATCCGGTGAGAGAGCGATCCGTGCGTGGCCATGCGTGTGGCGCCGGTGATCCGGGTCAGCGGGGCGAGCATCCGGCCGGCGAGGACCCACCCTCCCACGAGGCCGAACACCAGCAGGAACGCCAGCACCGCGGCGGCCCTTGGAGCGAAAACGTGCAGGAGGCTGGACCGGACGGGGAAGACACCATGCGTGGTCGTGCCCGTGGGGACGATGAGCGCGCGCTCGGGGACGTAGCGCAGGAGGAACACCCACACCGCCGCGAGCAGCAGGGCACCGGCGAGCATGAGGAATCCGGCGTAGCTGAGGGTGAGCTTGAGGCGAACACTCGGACCAGGGGCCCTATCCATGGCCTCCTCCCCCGTGTCCGGCCTCCGATCGCGTGTCGATGCGGTAGCCGGCGCCCGGCACGGTGGCGATGAGCCAGGGCTCGCCGAGACGCTTGCGCAGTGCCGACACGGTGATGCGCACCGCGTTGGTGAAGGGGTCGGCGTTCGCGTCCCACGCGCGTTCCAGAAGTTCCTCGGCGCTGACGACTCCGCCTTCGGCGGCGACCAGGACGTCGAGCACCGCGAACTGCTTCCTGGTCAGCGCGACGTAGCGGCCGTCGCGGTAGACCTCCCGGCGGAACGGATCCAGCCGCAGGCCCGCGATCTCTCGCACGGGCGGCCTGTTGTGGGCGCGTCTGCGGTCCAGTGCCCTCAGCCTGAGCGCGAGTTCCTGGAGCTCGAAGGGTTTGGTGAGATAGTCGTCGGCGCCGAGCCCGAACCCAGAGGCCTTGTCGACCAGGGTGTCGGCCGCGGTGAGCATGAGGATCGGCATGCCGCTTCCGGAGGCGACGATGCGCTTGGCGATCTCGTCACCGGAGGGTCCGGGTACGTCGCGGTCGAGGACGGCGATGTCGTAGGTGTTGATGCCCAGCAGGTCCAGCGCGGTGTCGCCGTCCCCCGCGATGTCGGCCGCGATCGCCTCCAGGCGCAGGCCGTCCCGGATGGCTTCCGCCATGAAGGGTTCGTCCTCGACAATCAGCACACGCATGCACTTGATGCTACAAGCGGGCACATATCGTCGGCGTATCGAAAAACTCATACGTGCCGGCAACACCACGCGGCCTTGACTGGCGGCATGCACCGTCCCGCACCATCGCCAGGCACGGCCTGTGCCACATCCACCCGCAACGATGCCTCGCAGAACGCACAGCGTCCCGAAGGGATCGCCGGGGGTTGCCCGCGCATGTGCGCCGGCCCCGCCCGGGACCCGGGGCTTCGGCAGTGACCCGCAGTGAGGGGGGACGGACGATGACGCAGGTGGACACGGCGGAGACCGGGCGGCGTGGCGCCGGCCGCCGGGACGCCGGCTCCGGCACCTGGCGCAGACGCATCCACGGGGTGGCACGCGCGGCCTTGCGGCCGGGCCCCTGGAAGCGCGGCCGGGTGCTCGCGGCCCTGGCGCTGCTGCTCGGCCTGGTCCTGCTCCTTCACGCAGAGATCCCGAACCGGATCGGGAACCTCGGCAGCCTGGTGGAGACCTTCCTGCCGTGGTTCGGCCTGTTCGTCCCCGTGCTGCTGGCCGGGGCGCTGTGGCGCCGCTCCGCCTCCGCGGTGGCCGCGCTGCTGCTGCCGGTCACGGCGTGGCTGACCCTCTTCGGCGGGCTGCTCGTCGACAAGTCGCACCCGGGCGGTGACCTCACCGTGGCCGAGCAGAACGTCGGCGCCGACAACCCCGACCCGGCCCGCACCGCTCGGGACCTGGCCGCCTCCGGGGCGGACCTGCTGGCCCTGGTGGAGCTGACCCCGCAGGCCCTGGGCACGTACGAGAAGAGGCTGGCGAAGACGTACCCCTATCACACGGTGCAGGGCACGGTCGGGCTGTGGAGCAAGCTGCCGCTGTCGGACACCCGGCCGATCGACATCGTGGACTACGGGCCGCTGGCGGACACCAAGCCGGTCGACACCAAGATGCCCTCCAACCGGGCGCTGCGGACCGCGGTGGCCACCGAGCGGGGACCGCTGGCGGTGTACGTGGCCCACCTGGGGTCCGTACGCGTGATGCCCCGAGGAGGCTTCTGGACGGGCTCGCGGGACAATGGCGCGCAGGTGCTCGGCAGGGCCGTCGCCGCCGAGCGGAACGAGCGGGTGGTGCTGCTCGGCGACCTGAACGGCACCATGGACGACCGGGCGTTCGCCGGCATCACCTCGCAGCTGCGCTCGGCCCAGGACGTGGCCGGGAACGGCTTCGGCTTCACCTGGCCGGCGAGGTTCCCGGTGGCGCGCATCGACCAGATCCTGACCCGCGGCGTGAAGCCGGAGAGCTCCCGGGTGCTCCCGGCCACGGGCAGCGACCACCTGCCGGTGGCGGCCGACATCGCCTGGTGAAGGCGTGCACGGCGCCGCTCGGCAGCGCCCCCTCGGCTGAACTCCGTTGCACGACCTGCCCGCGGCTCGCCGTCGAAGAGGGCATTGTCAGTGCGGTGCGCTTCACTGTCCGTCATGGAGCTCACGCAAGCGGCACTCAGCGAACTGCTGGCCCTACTCGGCCCGGGGGACGGCTACATGTATCTGCCCGGGGATCTGGACCCGCATGCCCTGACCGATCTGCTCGGCGGCAGGTACGGCGCCCGGCGCACCCTCGTCCTCCACGGCTTCACGGATCCGGCGGTCGACGAGTCCAAGGGCGCGGCCCTCCTCGCCCCCTTCGAGGACCGGGCCGTGACGATACGGGCGTGGGCCCACGGGGACCAGTGGGTCGGCACGGGTACGGCACGGGACGTCGAGGGAATCGAGCGGCCCGTGCTGGTGGTGGCGCACAGGGAAGTGCCCGAGCCCGTGGCGGTCGCTCCCGAGGAGGGCGTCGACTGGATGGAGCGGCTCAGACAGATCACCGGCTGGGCACAGCCCGCCCAGCGGCCGGACGTGGACTGAGCACAGGTGGAGTCGCGCCTGGGCACGGCCCTGCCGACCGATTACAAGCGCATGGTCGAAACGTTCGGCAAGGGAGCCTTCGACGGATATCTGGACCTGAACCAGGAGCCGTGGACGAGTCGCCGGGAGGACGGCCTGCTCATCTGGGCGGGCACCGAGCACGAGGACCTGTACTGCTGGAAGGCCGACGGAGACGACCCCGACCGCTGGCCCGTCGTGGTCCGGTCCTTCGACAACAAGGACCTGTCCTTCGACTGCCGGACCGCGGAGTTCGTCTGCCGCATCCTCGTCGACCCCCACCACCCGTTCACCATGGCCCGCTATTACGACACCCACTGGTTCATGAACTACGCGGAAGGCAACTGACCGAGCCTTGCCGTCAGCGCCGTCCCCAGCGCGGCCGGCCGTGCCGCGACGCGATGCACCGGGCTCGGCATCGCCAAGGATGAGTGAAACCGGTGAGCTGCCCGGCCTCAACGCGCACACGGGCGGCGAGAAAAGAGCCACGTCATCAGTCCCTGTGAATCTTGAGCACGTAAGTTGGGTGCATGGTCAAGGGGGCGGAGATCACCGCGCAGTCAGTGTCGTCGGGGCGGCGAGGACGGGGGCGGCGTGCCGCCCGGCGGAAGAAGGTTGAGCAGGGAGGGCTGGCGCGCTCATCCCTGCTGATGGCGCTGGGCACCGTGGTGTCCCGGGCGACGGGACTCATCCGTCAAGTGTTGCAGGCCTCCGCGCTGGGCACAGGTCTGCTGGCCAGTACGTACAACACGGCCAACACGGTGCCGACCAGTCTGTACACGCTCCTGATCGGCGGTGCGCTCAACGCCGTTCTCGTGCCTCAACTGGTTCGAGCGCGCGCTACGCATCCCGACGGAGGGCGCGCGTACGAGCAGCGTTTGGTGACCCTCGTGGTGTGTGTACTCGGTGCCGGCACGGCGCTGGCGGTCTGCGCGTCACCGCAGATCGTCGGTCTCTACATGCGGGACACGCCCAGCAGACACCATGCTTTCGAGCTGACCGTGACCTTCGCCCGCTTCCTGCTGCCTCAGATCTTCTTCTACGGCCTGTTCAGCATCTACGGCCAGGTTCTGAATGCCCGGGAGAAGTTCGGGGCCATGATGTGGACCCCGGTCTTGAACAATGTCGTCCTGATCGGCATGTTCGGCGCCTACCTGGGTCTGATGACCTCCGCCCACCGCGTCGAGGACATCACCAGCGCCCAGGTCAGGTTGCTGGGCGTCGGCACGACCGTCGGCATCGGCGTCCAGGCCCTTGCTCTGATCCCGTTCGCGCGGGCCGCCGGCTTCCGCTTCCGACCCCGTTTCGACTGGCGCGGTACCGGCCTTGGCACAGGCATCCACGCCGCGAAGTGGACCTTGCTGTTCGTCCTGGCCAACCAGGTCGCCCTCACGGTGATCACCAACTTCGCGAACGCCGCCGACCAGGAACTGCCGAACGCGGGCGCGGGCTACACCGCCTACACCTACGCGCAGACGATCTGGATGCTGCCGCAGTCCATCGTCACCGTCTCTCTGGTCACCGCGCTGCTGCCGCGCATGAGCAAGGCGGTCGCGGAGGGCCGCATACCTGACCTTCGGGCAGACCTCTCGCGTGCCTTGCGCGTCAGCGGCATCGTCATCGTGCCCGCGGCCTTCTTCTTCGTCGCGCTGGGACCGCAGATCTCTGTGCTGCTCTTCGCCCACGGGGCCGCCAACGCCGCCTCGGCGCAGCCGCTCGGGCACATGCTGCAGGCGTTCGGCCTCGGGCTGATCCCCTTCTCGGCTCAGTACCTCCTGTTGCGGGGCTTCTACGCCTTCGAGGACACCCGCACGCCCTTCTTCATGGCGGTGTGGATCGCGACGGTCAACATCGCCCTGGCCACGTCGTGCCACCTGCTGCTGCCCGCACGCTGGGCCGTGACCGGCATGGCCGGGGCCTACACCTTGTCGTATCTGGCCGGACTGGTCCTCACGGCGCGGTTGCTGCGCAAGCGGGTCGGCGGACGCCTGGACAGCGGAGCGCTTCGCCGCACCTATACGAAACTGGTGAGCGCCGCCGGCCTCGCTGCTGTGCTGAGCTGGACCGCCGCACACGTGTGCCGTTCCTTCCTGGGAACCGGTTCGTGGCCCACCGCCGTCGCCCTTGCCTCGGGAACGCTGACGCTTGCCGCTTCCTATGTGGTGCTCACCCGTCTGATGAAGGTCAGCGAGCTCCGGCGTATACCCGGTCTGCGGTGAAGCGGCTTTCGAGCAAGCTGTGTGCGTCGGCGGCGAGTTGAGCCGGGCTTTCCAGCTCCCGGCGGCTCGACGGATCCGCTGGAGGGCGGAGGCGGTTGGATGAGACATGGTGCCGCTGGTGGTCCCAGCGGTGCCGGTCGGCCGTCGGGTCGTGGACTCCGGGGTGGGCCGACCGGCCGGTTGTCACCGTCGTTCGCCGAGGAAGTCGAGGATGTGGCCGAAGACGTCCAGGGCGGCCCCGCGGCCGAGGAACGTGTCCAGGTGGCCGTAGCCGGGGATCTCGGTGTAGGTCACGTCCAGCTGGGGCCGGCGGTGGGCGAGGACGTCGTGGCAGAGGCGCTGGGAGTCCAGCCAGAGGCCGTTCTCGCTGCCCGCGAGGAGCAGGACGGGGGCGTCGATGCGGTCGGCCGCGTCCAGCGCGTTGGGGGGCAGGGCGCTGTAGCGGCGGTCGGTGTCGTGCCAGCGGACCACGCTGCGGGCCAGTTCGATGCGGCGCAGGTGGGGCAGGATCCACAGCGGCGCGGGGCCGAGGAGGTCGGCGAGTCGGGCGTGGGTGGTCTCGGAGAGGTTCTCGTGCACGAAGAGCGAGGCGCCGGTGCCCCACGCGGAGTTGTGCAGGATCTGGCAGGTCGGATCCGGGCAGCTCGCCTTCCGCGACGCCAGTGCGAACAGCGGCGTGTACTTCGACCACAGGCCCACCGTGCGGAAGTCGACCGGGATGTGGTCGATCCGCGTCCTGAGCAGCTCCCCCGCCAGCGACATCCGCAGCGAGGTGCGGCCGGCGAGCTTGGGCGTCAGGAACACTCCCTGGGACACCACGCCCGCGAGGCCCGGCACCAGGCCTGCCGCCATGCTCAGGGACAGCGCGAGCGAGCCGATGCAGTGGGCGACGACGAACAGCGGGCGGTCCCCGACGCGTTCACGGACGCGGGCGACGGCCGCGGGGATGTCGTACAGGGCCACGTCGTCGTAGGTGTACCTCTGGCCGGTCTCGTTGTACGGCAGCCGACAGCTGCCCCGCCAGTCCAGCAGCCAGGGCTCGTAGCCCTCGTCGAGGAGGACGTCGACCAGGTTGCGGGTCTCCGGCAGCAGGAACATGTCGGCGGACGCGGTGTGTCCGTGCAGGAGCAGCACGGCGGGGCGGTCCGTGGCGCCGGTGTCGATGCGGGTCAGGCCGAGGCGGAGGCCGTCGTCCGCCCGGAAGGGGATCTCCTCGACGCGGGCCGGGTCGAGGCGGTGGTGGAGCGGGCGCAGGGCCGCGGTGGTCCTGACCCGCCGCGGCGCCGGTCCGGTGGCACGGGAGGCGGTCGTCCTGAAGATCATCGGTGGTGCTCCGTGAGGGTCGGGGTGCGGCGCAGGTCCAGCAGGTCCGCGGCGGCGCGGGCGAAGGGGCCGAGCAGGCCGCGGCCCATCTCCAGGCCGAACCAGGCGAGCCAGGTCAGTTTGGCGGCCCGCTGCTCCTGGCTGGTCAGGCGCGGGTCGACCTTGATGCCGTCGATCTGGTCGCGGACGTAGGTGTCAGCGGGCACCACGACCTCGCCCGCCAGGCTCGCCGGTTCGCCCTCGCGGCCGATCCGCACGGTCAGCGCGCGGGTCTGCCGCCACAGGTCGCGGCGGGCCCGGGCGTACTTGTGGCCCTCCAGCCACCAGCGGCCGCCGTCGGCGTCGTGCAACCGCAGCCGGTAGCACAGGAGTTGGTGGCTGAGCCCGTGCTGCTGCGGGATCCCTTCCTCGGGGCGGACCCACAGGTCGCCGCGCTCGACGGTCAGCGGCTCGGGATGCGCGGCGGTGCAGACGACCTCGCCGGTCACGTCCACCCGGCGCTCCTTCACCAGCTGGTACATGCTCGCGATGGAGAGGGTGAGCGCCATCGAGCAGGGGCTGTCGGCGGGGGCGCCGACCGGTCCCACGCTGCCCTGTGTCGTCTCGCAGAACCACAGGTAGGGCTGGTCGTCCCTGTGCGGCAGCCGGGCGAGCCCGTCCTCGGCGAGCCGCTCGAAGGTCCTCAGCTGCGCCCGTGCGTCGTAGCGGGCCGCGGGCGGCAGCCCCAGCGCCTCGACCAGCGCGGCGGTGCGGGCGCCCTCGGCCGCCGGGCCCTTCAGGGTCGCCTCGCACAGCTTGAGAGCGGTGGGGCTCTGCAGCACCCGTGTGAGGAAGGCCAGTTCGGGCACGGGGTCGGCGGCGAGCCGGGCCAGGGTGTCGGTGCGCCACTCGTCCCAGTCCTGGACGCGCACGTGCATGCCTCCGAGGGCCATGTCGCGCACGACGTCGTCGAGGGTGTTGGGCACACCGGTCAGGTGGTAGTCGTACCCCCAGGCGTCGGGCTCGCAGATCGCGGCGGCGGCGACCCGGCTGACCCAGTCCACCGGGGCCGCGTTCAGGTAGCGGAAGGCCGGTACGGTGCGGAAGCGGCCGAAGGCCGAGATCAGGCCGCTGCTGAGGTCCTGCGGGTTGTAGGCGCCGGTCCTGGTGTGGCCGCCGATGCCGCCGGGGCGCAGCGCGGTGACGACCAGGCCGTGGTCGCGGGCACGGCGCAGGGCGACCTCGGCGGTCCACTTCGACTGGTCGTAGCCCGAGATGAGCCGGTCGACATGGGCGAGGGGGTCGTCCTCGCCCATGGAGGTGATGCCGACCTCGTTGAAGACGGCGATCGAGGAGATGTGGTGCAGCGGCTTGGGCCGGCCGGTGGCCGCGAGTTCGGCGAGGGTGAGCGCGGCCAGGACGTTGCTCCCCCGCAGCGACTGGTAGCCGCGCAGGAAGTCCACGGCCGCGGCCACGCCGACGACGCTGTCCAGTTCGTGGGCCAGCGTGTGCCACAGTGCGTCGGAGAGCCCGAGCCGCGGCCGCCGGATGTCGCCGGGCAGCACGGTCACCCGGCGCCTCACCTCCGACGACCAGGGCAGTCGGTGACTCTTGAGCGCCTCGCCGAGCCGTGCGACGGCCTCCGTCTCGCCGGCCGCGCGGACCAGGCAGTAGACATGCGCATCGCTGTGCCGGAGCAGGTCGAGCAGCATGTGGCTGCCGAGGAAGCCGGTGGCGCCGGTCAGCAGGATCCGGCGGGGCGGCAGCGGCTCGGGCAGGTCGGCGAACGGCAGGCGGTCGGCGAGGGCCAGGTCGGCGAGGATCTGGTCGAGGTCCTCGCGCCGGGCCCTGGAATACCGGTCGTCGCCGCCGTGGGCGCGGGG
>NZ_JBLEBI010000090.1:0-26275 GCF_047340315.1 Streptomyces sp. AF1A | reverse complement strand
CTGCTGCTGGCCGCTGCCATGCCCTGCTGGTCCCTCGCCCAGAACGCGCTGTGGGGCGTCAGCGGCCGCATCGGCCTCGCCCAGGCCCACCTCACCGAGGTGACCGTCGGCGCGGTGTTCGCCGTCGCGCTCGGCGCCGGGTTGCTCGGGGTGCTGGGCGCGAGCGCGCTCGGCCCGCGGCTGGGCCGCGCGGTGCCCATCGGCGCCGGTACGGCACTGATCGCGGGCTGCGTCGCGCTCAGCGCGTCCGCGGGCGACCTGCCGTCCTTCGCCGCCGGCGAGATCTCCTGGAACCTGCTCTACCCCATCGTGCTGACGTACGTCATCGGCCTCGCCGCCGCACTCGACCCGCGCGGCCGCTGGGCGGTGTTCGTCGGCTCGGCGGCCTCGCTGGGCGCGGCGGCGGGACCGCTGACCGGGAGCGTGCTGGCGCGATCGGCGGGCTTCGCGGTGATGGGCCAGGTGCTGGCCGCCGGTCTGCTGCTGGTGGCCGTGCCGATGACGGCGGTGGCGCTGCGGACGGGCGGGCGGCCCCTGCCGGTCGTGGAAGTCGCGGTGGAGACGCCCGCCGTGCCCGCCCGGGACGCCTACGACACCGCGTCCCCGAACTCGTACGCGTCCACCTCGGCGAGGTAGCGGGCCCGGCGCTCCTCGTCGTCCTCCAGGAACGAGGCGAGGAAGGAGTTGCGGGCCAGCTCGCGCAGCCGGTCCTCGGTCAGGCCGAGGGTGCCGTGCACGGCCGCGAAGTTGTCGCCGGCGTACCCGCCGAAGTACGCCGGGTCGTCGGAGTTGACCGTGCACAGCAGGCCCGCGTCGAGCATGGCCGGCAGCGGATGGTCGGCGAGGGTGTCCACGGTCCGCAGCCGGATGTTGGACAGCGGGCACAGCGTGAGCGGGATGCGGTCCCGCACCAGCCGCTCCACCAGCGCCGGGTCCTCCATGCAGCGCAGACCGTGGTCGATCCGCTCCACGCCGAGCACGTCGAGCGCCTCCGTGATGTACTGCGGCGGCCCCTCCTCACCGGCGTGCGCCACGCGCCGCAGCCCGAGCCCGGCCGCGGCCTCGTACACCTCGCGGAACTTCGCCGGCGGGTGCCCGACCTCGGCGGAGTCCAGACCGACCCCGGTGATCCGGTCCAGGTAGGGCTCGGCGGCGCGCAGGGTCCGCAGCGCGGACTCGGCGGACTCGTCGCGCAGGAAGCACATGATCAGCGCGGTGGAGACCCCGTGGTTCTCCTCGCTGCTCCCGAGCGCCCGCCACAGCCCCTCCACCACCGTGCCCAGGGACACGCCCCGGGCGAGGTGGGCCTGCGGGTCGAAGAAGATCTCCGCGTGCCGCACGCCCTGCGCGGCGGCGCGGGCCAGATACGCGTTCGCCAGGTCGGCGAAGTCCTGCTCGGTGCGCAGCACGGCCATCAGCTCGTAGTACAGGTTCAGGAAGGACTGCAGGTCCTCGAACCGGTATGCCTCGCGCAGCGCCTCGGTGCCGGCGTACGGGAGGGTCACGCCGTTGCGGGCGGCCAGCTCGAAGGCGAGCTCGGGCTCCAGAGTGCCTTCGATGTGGAGGTGCAGTTCTGCTTTCGGGAGGGGCATCGAAGCATCGTACGGCGCCTTCACCGACGTCTCGGAACCGGCACTCGCTGCAGGTCGTGGGCCACGGTCAGCTCGCCCTCGAACCCGGCGGCCCGCGCCTGCCGCTCGAACGCCTCGGGCTCGGAGTACCGCTGGCTGAAGTGGGTGAGGACCAGGTGGCGCACGCCGGCGTCGCGGGCCACGGCGGCCGCCTGCCCGGCCGTCAGGTGACCGTACTCGACGGCCAGTTCCGCGTCCTCGTCGAGGAACGTGGACTCGATGACCAGCAGGTCGCAGCCCTCGGCGAGCGCGTACACGCCCTCGCACAGCCGGGTGTCCATGACGAACGCGAACCGCTGCCCGCGCCGGACCTCACTGACGTCCTCCAGCGTCACGTCCCCGAGCCGGCCCTCGCGCTGGATCACTCCCACGTCCGGGCCCCCGATGCCGCGCGCGGTGAGCCGGTCGGGCAGCATGCGGCGGCCGTCGGGTTCGACCAGCCGGTAGCCGTAGGACTCCACCGGGTGCGACAGCCTGCGGGCCTGAAGGGTGTACGACGCCGTCGCCGCCAGGGTGCCCTCCTCGGCCACCGGCGCCTCGGTGAGGCGGACCGTCTCCCGGTAGGCGGTGGCGTAGCGCAGCCGGTCGAAGAAGCGCTGCCCGGAGCGCGGGTAGTGCGCGGTGACCTCGTGCGGCACCTTGTCGAGGTTGATCCGCTGGATGACGCCGGCGAGGCCGAGGCAGTGGTCACCGTGGAAGTGGGTGACGCAGATCCGGTTGACGTCGTGGGCGGCGACCCCGGCGCGCAGCATCTGCCGCTGCGTGCCCTCGCCGGGGTCGAAGAGGATGCCCTCGCCGTCCCACCGCAGCAGGTAGCCGTTGTGGTTGCGGTGCCGGGTCGGCACCTGGCTGGCGGTGCCGAGGACCACCAGTTCACGGACGGACACGGCGTCCTACCCGGGGGGCCATTCGAGGCCGCGGCCGCCGAGGACGTGCGCGTGGGCGTGCCAGACGGTCTGGCCGGCGCCGCTGCCGGTGTTGAAGACGACGCGGTAGCTCTCCAGCTTCTCGTCGTCGGCGACGGCCTGGGTCTCGCGCAGCACGTCGGCGGCGAGTTGCGGCGCCCCGGCGGCGAGCGCGGCGGCGTTCTCGTAGTGCGCCTTCGGGATCACCAGGACATGGGTGGGGGCCTGGGGGTTTATGTCCCGGAAGGCGACGGTGGTCTCCGTCTCGCGGACGACCGTCGCCGGGATCGTCCCCGCGACGATCTTGCAGAAGAGGCAGTCGTCCTGCGGTTCTCCAGCCATGCGCGTGCGCTCGCTTTCGCCGGTGATCGATACGGAGGCATGGTAGTCGGTCGGCCGCGGGCGGTCCCGGGTTCGCCCGCGCCCCTCAGGCGGGCAGGACCGGCGGGGTCTTCGCGGGCACCGACTCCAGCGCCTCCAGCGCCAGCCGTATCGCCTCGTCCAGCTGGACGTCGCGTCCCGCCGCCCAGTCCTGCGGGCACTGGACGACCTCCACGTCCGGGTCGACGCCGTGGTTCTCCACGCCCCAGCCGTAACCCTCCAGCCAGAACGCGTACTTCGGCTGGGTGATCAGGGTGCCGTCGACCAGGTGGTAGCGGCTGTCGATGCCGATGACGCCGCCCCAGGTGCGGGTGCCGACGACCGGGCCGATGCCGAGCGCCTTGATCGCGGCGTTGACGATGTCCCCGTCGGAGCCGGAGAACTCGTTGGCGACGGCGACGACGGGGCCGCGGGGCGCGTCCCTCGGGTAGCTCTCGGGGCGCATGCCGCGCGGCAGGTCCCAACCGACGATCCGGCGGGCCAGCTTCTCCACCACGAGCTGCGAGGTGTGGCCGCCGCGATTCTCGCGCACGTCGACGACGAGGCCCTCCCGGGCGACCTCGACGCGCAGGTCGCGGTGGATCTGGGCCCAGCCGGGCGCCTGCATGTCGGGCACGTGGAGGTAGCCCAGCCGGCCGCCGGACCGCTCGTGGACGTAGGCCCGCCGGTCGGCGACCCAGGCGTGGTAGCGCAGCGGCTCCTCGTTCGCGAGCGGGACCACCACGGCGTGCCGGGGGTCGCCGCCCCCGGAGGGGGAGACGGTCAGCTCGACGGGCTTGTGGGCCGTACCGATCAGCAGCGGACCGGGGCCGGCCACCGGGTCGACCGGCTGTCCGCCCACGGCGACGATCGCGTCCCCGGGGCGGACCGCGACGCCGGGCGCGGCGAGCGGGCTGCGCGCGTCCGGGTCGGAGGACTCCGACGGCAGGATGCGGTCGATGCGCCAACGGCCGTCCTCGTGCCGGGAGATGTCCGCGCCGAGCAGTCCCTGGCGGGGGCCGTCGCCGAGGCCGCCGTGCGGGGTGACGTAGGCGTGCGAGGTGCCGAGCTCGCCGTGCACCTCCCACAGCAGGTCCACCAGGTCGTCGTGGGTGGCGAGGCGGGCGAGGACGGGCCGGTAGCGGTCGAGGACGCCGGCCCAGTCGACCCCGCCCATGTCGGGCCGCCAGAAGTGGTCCCGCATGAGGCGGCCCGTCTCCTCGTACATCTGCCGCCACTCGGCGGCCGGGTCGACGGTCTGCCGGATCCGGCTCAGGTCGACGGTGATGTTGGAGTCGCTGTCCTCGTCGCCGGAGGCCCGCCGGTCGCTGGGGACGACCTTCAGCTTGCCGTCGGTCCACAGCAGCACCCGCTTGCCGTCGCCGCTGACCTCGAAGTGGTCGGCGTCGGCGGCCAGGTGCTCCAGGCGGTGCTGGGCCAGGTCGTAGCGCTCCAGTTCGGTCTTGGGGTCGGGGTCGTCGGGCGTGGCGCGGGAGGCACCGAGGACGCCGCGCACCGGGTGCCGCAGCCAGAGCACGCCGTCCTTGGCGGCGCGCAGGTTGGAGTAGCGGGCGGCCTCGACCGGGAAGGGCACGATGCGGTCGGCGAGCCCCTCCAGGTCGATCCGGGTCGTCGGCACGCCCTCGCTGTCCGGGGTCTCCTCCTTGTCGGAGGTCTCGAAGGGGCGGCCGTGCCGCTGCGGCCCGAACGGGGACGGCGTGGTCGCGGCCAGCGTGATCAGGTACGGCCGGGCGCTCTCCAGGAAGGCCAGGTCGAAGACGTGCTCGTCGTAGACCGGGTCGAAGGAGCGGTGGGAGAGGAAGGCCAGGTGCCTGCCGTCGAGGGTGAAGGCGGGGGCGTAGTCGTGGAAGCGCAGCGGGGTCGCCTCGGTGACCGACAGGTCGGTGGTGTTGGCGAGGCGCAGCTGGCTCAGCGGGCTCGGTCCGGGGTGGCACCAGGCGAGCCAGGCGGAGTCGGGCGAGAAGGCGAGGTCGCTGACGTCGCCGTCCTCGCTGCGGTCGACCTCGCGCACCTCGCCGCTCTCGCGCTCGACCAGCAGCAGCCGGCCGTCGTGGGAGGCGACGGCGGCCCGGCTGCCGTCGGGGGCCATCGCGAGTGCCAGGACCCGGCCGAGGCGTCCGGCGGCCAGGCGGCGCGGGGTCGCGCCGACGGCGACGCCGGTGGCGGGCACGAACTCCAGGGCGTCCTCGCCCTCGGCGTCCGTCACCCACACCACCCACTCCTCGCCCTCGGCGCGGAAGGTGCGGGGCAGCCGGGCCCGTACGCCGGGCTGCGCGGCGAGGGCGCGGGCGGGGCCGGAGCGGTGGGTGACCCAGTGGACGGCGCCCCGCACGGCGACCGCGCTGCCGCGCGCGGTGTGGTCGGGGGCGGCCGCGCCGAACCAGCGGGAGGCGTTCACCGGGAACGGCTGCAGGTCCACGCGCGGCCCGCCGAGCCGGACCGGGAGCCGGCGCGGCTCGGCGCCGTCGAGGTCGTCGAGCAGCCAGAGTTCGCCCGAGCTGGAGTAGACGACCCGGTGGCCGTCGGTGGCGGCGTGCCGCGCGTAGAAGCCGTCGAGGGGCGTGTGCCGGCGCAGGTCCGAGCCGTCGGCGAGGGAGGAGTACAGGGCGCCGGAGCCCTCGTGGTCGGAGAGGAACGCGATGCGGTCGCCGACCCAGAAGGGGTACTCGATGTTGCCGTCCAGCTCCTCGTGCAGCCGGACGAACTCCCCGCCGCCCTCCCGGTCGATCCACAGCTTGCCCGCCGTGCCGCCCCGGTAGCGCTTCCACCAGGCTGCCTCGCGGCCCATCGTCGCGGACAGCAGCACGGGGTGCGGGCCGTAGGCGAGGTCGCCGACGGGCCCGTACGGCAGGGTGCCGGCGGGTCCGCCGTCCAGCGGGACGGTGCGGGCCCAGGTGCGGGACAGGCTGGGCTGGCCGGCGGCGCTGATCGCGAGGACCTCGCCGTCCGGCGTCCAGCCGCGCACCTGGGTCTTCCTGCTCCCCCAGTGCGTGAGGCGCTTGGCCGGGCCCCCGGCGACCGGTGCGATGTGCACCTCGGGGGCGCCGTCGCGGGTGGAGGTCCAGGCGACGGTGGTGCCGTCGGGCGAGATCCGGGGGTGGTTGACCGGCATGTTGTCGGCACTGAGCCGCCAGGCCCGGCCGCCGTCGAGGGGGGCCAGCCACACGTCGTCCTCGGCGGTGAAGGTCACCAAGTCGCCGTGCAGGTGCGGGAATCGGAGGTAGCCGGAGGTTCCTGTCGTAGCGCCCTGAGTCACGTTGTCACTGTACGCAGGGGGTGCCGGTCCGCGCCCCCTTTTCGATCACTTGCCCTCGACGGGCCAGCAGGTCGGGTCCCCCTTGCACCAGATGGTCCGGGTGACGGTGACCGTCACGGTGGGCTGCCCGCCGCCGGGCCGGGTGGGCGGGCGGTACGTCGGCCCGGGTGTGGCGTCGCAGTCGCCGAGCCCGCTGACGTGGAACACCCGTCTACCGCCGACCCGGGCCGTCAGGTCCCCGCGCACGCAGGCCCCGTCGACGGCCCTGGTCACCCGCCCGGTGACGGTGATCTTCCGCCGGTCGCCGGTCTCGCCCTGGCAGTCGACCGAGACGACGGTGCTCTCGCTCGGCGACGGCGTCCCCCGCGCGGCGCTCCCGCCGGCGTAACGGCCGGTGCAGGTGAGCCAGCTGACGTCCACGTGCTGGCGTTTCAGCCTGGCCGTGGCGGTGGTGTCGGTCGTGTAGGCGGCGCTCGCCGTGTCGAGATCACCCGGCTGACATCCCGCCAGCACACCGCCGGCCACCACGGCCAGCCCCGCGGCGACCGCCGCCCGCGTCCCGCGCGTCCCGCCCCGCATCCGTCCCAGAGCCCCCATGCAGGGCAGCGTGCCACCGCCACCGGCGACACGGAAGGCCGCATACGGCCACTCATCCGTTCGGGTCGGCGCCCGCCGCGGGCGTCAGGCTCGCAGCAGGAGCCACTCCTGGAGTTCGACCAGGTTGCCCTCCGGGTCCTTGACGTGGGCGACGCGCATGCGGTCGGTCATGGGGGCGGGGCCGTGCTGGAGGGTGGCGCCCCGGGAGGTGATCTCCGCGCAGTAGGCGTCGAGGTCGTCCACGCGCAGCACCACCAGCGAGCGGTGCCCGGTGGCGGCGCCGCCCAGCTCGTCCAGGATCTCGGCCATCATCGCCCGGTCCTGCAGCGCGATCCCGGCGGATCCGGTGTGCGGGCTGAACTTCTCGTAGGGCCCCTCGGTCGCCCCGGACTGCGGCTTGAGGCCGAGGACGTCGGCGTAGAAGCGGTAGCAGGCGGCGAAGTCGGTGACCAGGAGCCGGACTTGGGCGAGTTCCATGGTGTCCCCCAGGTGGTGTCAGGACCAGCGGCCGGTGCGTCCCAGCAGCAGGGCCGCGGCGGCGGTGCCGGCGGTGGATGTGCGCAACACGGTAGGACCCAGCACGTACGCCCTCGCGCCCGCCTCCTCGAACAGCGCCAGCTCGTCGCGCGACACGCCGCCTTCGGGGCCGACCACCAGCACGATCTCGCCCTCGGCGGGGAGTTGGGCGGTGGCCAGCGGCTCGCTCGCGTGCGCGAAGTCGGAGTGGAGCACGCCGGCGAAGTCGGCCTCGGCGAGCAGCGCGGCGACCCGCTTGGTCGTCGCGGCGTCCGCGACCTCGGGGAAGCGCAGGCGGCGGGACTGCTTGCCGGCCTCGCGCGCGGTGGCCCGCCACTTGCCGAGCGCCTTCAGGCCCCGCTCGCCCTTCCACTGGGTGATGCAACGGGCCGCCTGCCAGGGCACGATGGCGTCCACGCCGACCTCGGTCATGGTCTCGACCGCGAGTTCGCCCCGGTCGCCCTTGGGCAGCGCCTGGACGACGGTGATCCGCGGGGTGGGCGCGGGCTCCTCGGCGATCCCGCTCATGTGCACGATCAGCCGGTCCTTGCCCTCCGTGCCGATCACCTCGCACACCGCGTGGCGTCCCGCCCCGTCGGTGAGGACGACCTCCTCGCCGGGCTGCAGCCGCTTCACCGAGACGGCGTGGCGGCCTTCCGGCCCGTCGAGCACATAGCGGCCGCCGTCCGCGTCGAAGTGGTCGACGACGAACACCGGCGCGGTCATCGCCGGCCCCCGTCGGCCGACAGCGCCGCCCGGGCGGCGGCGAGTTCGTCGGCCAGCACCTCCACCAGCCGCCCGGCGGGCAGCTCCCGGGCCAGCCGGTGGCCCTGCCCCGCCCACAGCGCCATGCCCTGCGCGTCCCCGGCCTTCGCGGCGGCCTTGCGCAGCGGAGAGGTGAGGTGGTGGATCTCCGGGTAGGCGGCCGGGGCGTACGGGCCGTGCTCGCGCACGAAGCGGTTGACCAGAGCGCGCGCGGGGCGGCCGGAGAACGCGCGGGTCAGCTCGGTCCGCGCGAAGAGCGGGTTGGTCAGCGCCTGCTTGTGCTCCGGCCGGGCGCCGGACTCGGGGGTGGCGAGGAAGGCGGTGCCCAGCTGGGCCGCGCACGCGCCCGCGGCGAGGACCGCGGCGATCTGGCCGCCGCGCATGATGCCGCCGGCGGCGACCACGGGGATGCGCACGGTCTCGCGGATCTGCGCGATCAGCGACAGCAGTCCGATGCCGCAGCCGTCGTTCTCCGGCTGGTCGCGGTGCGTGCCCTGGTGACCGCCGGCCTCCACGCCCTGCGCGATCACCGCGTCCGCCCCGGCCCGCTCCACCGCCAGGGCCTCCTCGGCGGTGGTGGCGGTGACCAGCGTGACGGTGCCGGCCCGGCGCAGCCGCTCGACGACGTCCCGGCTCGGCACGCCGAAGTGGAAGGAGACCACCGGCACCGGGTTGTCGAGGAGGACGGCGAGCTTGACCTCGTAGCCGTCGTCCCGGCCGCTGTCCGGGTCACCCAGCTCGGTCTCGTACCAGGCGGCCTCGCCGGCCAGCTGGTGGGCGTACAGCTCCACGGCGCCGGCGTGCGGGGGCGCGGCGGCACCCGCTGCGGCGGAGCCGGTGTGCGCACCGGAGTACTCCGGCTGGGGCAGGAACACGTTCACGCCGAACGGGCGGCCGGTGAGCCCCCGCAGCTGCTTGATCTCCTGGTACATGCCGTCGGCGGTCTTGTACCCGGCGGCGAGGAACCCGAGGCCACCGGCCTCGCAGACGGCGGCGGCGAGCTGCGGGACGGAGACGCCGCCCGCCATGGGTGCCTGCACGATCGGGTAGGGGAGGAGATCGGTCAGCGCGGAGGACATGACCGCATGTTGTCACGTCCTGTGCACAAGTCCGAATCCGGGCGACCCCTGGCACGGGCCAGGGGCAACCCCGCCGATCGGGGCCCGTGTCAGCGCCCGTTGAACGCGTCCTTCAGCCGCGAGAACAGCCCTTGCTGACCCGGCTGGAACTGGCCCTGCGGCCGTTCCTCACCGCGCAGCTTGGCCAGCTCGCGCAGCAGGTGCTCCTGCTCCGGGTCGAGCTTGGTCGGGGTCTGCACCTCGACGTGCACGATCAGGTCGCCCCGGCCGCCGCCGCGCAGATGCGTGACGCCACGGTTGTGCAGCGGGATCGACTGGCCGGACTGGGTACCGGGCCGGATGTCGACCTCCTCCATGCCGTCCAGGGTCTCCAGCGGCACCTTGGTGCCGAGCGCCGCGGCCGTCATCGGGATCGTCACCGTGCAGTGCAGGTCGTCGCCGCGCCGCTGGAAGGTGGGGTGCGGCAGCTCGTGGATCTCGACGTACAGGTCGCCGGCCGGACCGCCGCCGGGACCGACCTCGCCCTCGCCGGCGAGCTGGATCCGGGTGCCGTTGTCGACACCGGCCGGGATCTTCACGGTGAGCGTGCGCCGGGAGCGGACGCGGCCGTCGCCGGCGCACTCCGGGCACGGCGTCGGCACGACCGTGCCGAAGCCCTGGCACTGGGGGCAGGGCCGGGAGGTCATGACCTGGCCCAGGAAGGACCGGGTGACCTGGGAGACCTCACCGCGGCCGCGGCACATGTCGCACGTCTGGGCGGACGTGCCCGGGGCCGCGCCCTCGCCGTTGCAGGTGTTGCAGACGACCGCGGTGTCGACCTGGATGTCCTTGGTCGTGCCGAAGGCCGCCTCGTCCAGCTCGACCTCGATCCGGATCATCGCGTCCTGGCCGCGCCGGGTGCGCGAGCGCGGGCCGCGCTGCGACGCCGTGCCGAAGAACGCGTCCATGATGTCGGAGAAGTTGCCGAAGCCGCCGGCCCCGAAGCCGCCCGCACCGGCGCCGCCGGACTGCGAGAGCGGGTCGCCGCCGAGGTCGTAGACCTGCTTCTTCTGCGGGTCCGACAGCACCTCGTAGGCGGCGTTGATCTCCTTGAACCGCTCCTGGGTCTTCGGGTCCGGATTGACGTCCGGGTGCAGCTCGCGGGCGAGCCGCCGGAAGGCCTTCTTGATCTCTTCCTGCGACGCGTCGCGGCGCACGCCGAGAACGGCGTAGTAGTCCGTGGCCACTTACGACTCCGCCAGGATCTGTCCGACGTACCGTGCCACTGCGCGTACCGCTCCCATCGTTCCCGGGTAGTCCATGCGGGTCGGTCCGACCACGCCGAGCTTGGCAACCGCCTCGCCGCCCGAACCGTAGCCCACCGACACCACGGAGGTGGAGTTGAGTCCTTCATGGGCGTTCTCGTGCCCGATGCGCACGGTCACGCCCGGATCCTTGGCCTCGCCGAGGAGCTTGAGGAGCACGACCTGCTCCTCGAGGGCCTCCAGGACGGGCCGGATCGTGAGGGGAAAGTCATGCGCGAAGCGCGTGAGATTGGCGGTGCCGCCGATCATCAGCCGCTCCTCGTTCTCCTCCACGAGTGTCTCCAGAAGGGTGGAGAGCACCATGGAGACCGTACCGCGGTCCTCGGCCTCGAAGGCGTCCGGCAGGTCCTCGACCAGCTTCGGCACGTCCGTGAAGCGGCGGCCCGCCACCCGGCTGTTCAGCCGCGCGCGCAGATCCGCCAGGGACGTCTCGCCGAACGGCGCCGGGCAGTCGACCATCCGCTGCTCCACCCGGCCGGTGTCCGTGATCAGCACGAGCATCACGCGCGCGGGGGCGAGCGAGAGCAGTTCCACGTGCCGCACGGTGGACCGGGTCAGGGACGGGTACTGCACGACGGCGACCTGCCGGGTCAGCTGCGCGAGCAGCCGCACCGTGCGCGCCACGACGTCGTCGAGGTCGACGGCGCCCTCCAGGAAGTTCTGGATCGCACGGCGCTCGGGCCCGGTCATCGGCTTGACGCCCGCCAGCTTGTCCACGAACAGCCGGTAGCCCTTGTCGGTGGGGATGCGCCCCGCGCTGGTGTGCGGCTGGGCGATGTACCCCTCGTCCTCCAGGGCCGCCATGTCGTTGCGGACGGTCGCCGGGGAGACGCCGAGGTTGTGCCGCTCGGTGAGCGCCTTGGAGCCCACGGGCTCCTCCGTGCCGACATAGTCCTGGACGATCGCGCGCAGCACCTGCAGCCTGCGTTCACTGAGCATCCGCGCGCACCTCCAGCATGTCGTCCCGTCTGTCCGCGGCTCCCCGAGGCCTGGCACTCTTCGCACGCGAGTGCCAGCGCTCCCCGGCCCAGTGTACGGCTGTGGGGTACACCCGGGGCAAGGTCGGTCCCGCCTCAGCTGGTCGTACGGCTAGCGTCGCGGTATGACGGTGACTTGGGAAGAGCTGGGGTGGGAGCGGCTGTCCGCGGGGGCCGGGCGGTGCCGGCTGCCCGGCTGGGACTGCACGGCGGGACTGGTCGTCGGCGAGGGCGCGGCGCTCGTCGTGGACGCCGGTTCGAGCCTGGCCGAGGGCGCGCGGCTGCGGGAGCGGGCGCAGCGGCTGGCGGGCCACCGTGTGACCCATCTCGCGCTGACCCACCCCCACTTCGATCATGTCTTCGGCGCCGCGGCGTTCGCCGGCGCCCAGGTGTACGCGGCGGTCGGCGTCGACGCGGTGCTCGCGTACGAGCGCGAGGAGCTGCGCCTGGACGCGATCAGGAACGGCCTGCCGGCGGCGGACGCGGACGAGGCGGTGGACGCCCTGGCCGCGCCCCGGCACCTGGTCTCCGGCGAGTGGACGCTCGACCTGGGCGCCGGCCGGCAGGTGCTGCTGGCCAACGTGGGGCCCGGCCACACCGCGTACGACCTGGCGGTGCTGGTGCCCGGCTCCCCGGAGGTGGTCTTCTGCGGCGACCTGGTCGAGGAGTCCGGCGAGCCCCAGGCGGGCCCGGACGCCGTACCCTCGCGCTGGCCGGACGCCCTGGACCGGCTGCTGGCCCTCGGCGGCGGCGACGCGCTGTACGTGCCCGGTCACGGCGCGGTGGTGGACGCGGGCTTCGTACGGCGTCAACGGGACGCCCTGGCAGCGCGTTTCGGCGTGTCGTGAGCGCGGGTGTGCGGCTTCTCCTATCGTCATCCGAATGCGCCCACCCGTCTCCCGCCACCGCGCCTCCAGCGAGGGCCCGCGCCCTCGTGTGTACTCCGCCGACCTGACCCCGCCGTGGAAGAGGCAGCGGCCCGTGCCGGAGGTGCCGGCGGAGCCGGGACTGGTGGTGGAGGAGCCCGGCACCGGGTTCTGCGGCGCGGTGATCCGCTGCGAGGCGGGCACGGTGACCCTGGAGGACCGCTTCGGCAAGCACCGGGTGTTCCCGCTGGAGCCGCGCGGCTTCCTGCTGGAGGGCAAGGTGGTGACCCTGGTCCGCCCCTCGTCCGGCGGCCCGGTACGGCCCGCCCGCACCGCCTCCGGCTCGGTCGCCGTCCCCGGCGCACGGGCGCGCGTGGCCCGCGCCGGCCGCATCTACGTCGAGGGCCGGCACGACGCCGAGCTCGTCGAGAAGGTCTGGGGCGACGACCTGCGCGTGGAGGGCGTGGTCGTGGAGTACCTGGAGGGCGTGGACGACCTGCCGGCGATCGTGGCCGAGTTCGCCCCGGGTCCGGACGCGCGGCTGGGCGTGCTCGTGGACCACTTGGTGCCGGGTACGAAGGAGTGGCGGATCGCGGAGTCGGTGACCAGTGACCACGCGCTGGTGGTGGGACACCCGTACATCGACATCTGGGAGGCCGTGAAGCCGTCGGCGCTGGGGATCGAGGCGTGGCCGAAGGTGCCGCGCGGGCAGGACTGGAAGACGGGCGTGTGCCGGACGCTGGGCTGGCCGGCGGAGAACACCGGGGCGGTGTGGCGGGCGGTCCTGCAGCGGGTGGGGTCCTACAAGGACCTGGAGCCGGAGCTGCTGGGACGGGTGGAGGAGCTGATCGACTTCGTCACGGCGTAGCGGCCGGCGGCGGAAGCGTGCCGAACCGGCTCGGTGATCAGTCCACCAGGTCCCGTACCACCGCATCGGCCAGCAGGCGACCCCGCAGGGTCAGCACGGCCCGGCCCTCCTCGTACGGCCCCGGCTGCAGGAGCCCGTCCGCCAGCGCGCGCCGGGACGCCGCAAGCCCCTCCTCCTTCAGCAGGGACAGCGGCACGCCCTCCCGCAGCCGGAGCTCCAGCAGGACGCGCTCCACGCGCCGGTCCTCGTCGGACAGCAGCTCCCGGCCGGCGCCCGGCGACCTCCCCGACGCCAGGGCCGCCGCGTAGGCGCCCGGGTGCTTGACGTTCCACCAGCGCACGCCGCCCACGTGCGAGTGCGCCCCCGGACCGGCCCCCCACCAGTCGGCGCCCCGCCAGTACAGCTCGTTGTGCAGGCAGCGGCCCGCCTGCGAGGTGGCCCAGTTGGAGACCTCGTACCAGTCGAAGCCCGCCTCGGACAGCACCGACTCCGCGATCAGGTAGCGGTCGGCGTGCACGTCGTCGTCGGTCATCGGGATCTCGCCCCGGCGGATGCGCCGGGCGAGCTGGGTGCCCTCCTCGACGATGAGCGCGTACGCGCTGATGTGGTCGGGCCCGGCGCCGATCGCGGCGTCCAGGGAGGCCCGCCAGTCGTCGTCGCTCTCGCCCGGCGTGCCGTAGATCAGGTCCAGGTTGACGTGCTCGAAGCCCGCCGCCCGTGCCTCCGTCACGCAGGCCTCGGGACGGCCGGGGGTGTGCGTGCGGTCGAGGATCTTCAGCACATGCCGCCGCGCGCTCTGCATGCCGAAGGAGATCCGGTTGAAGCCGCCCTCCCGGAGCGTGGCGAGGTACGCCGGGTCGACCGACTCCGGGTTCGCCTCCGTCGTGATCTCGGCGTCCGGCGCCAGGCCGAACTCGTCGCGGACGGCCGCCAGCATCCGTACGAGGTCGCCGGCGGCCAGCAGCGTGGGCGTGCCGCCGCCGACGAAGACCGTGCGCACCGGGCGCGGGTCGTCGCCGAGCACCTTCCGGGCCAGCCGGATCTCGTCCACGAGGGTGTCCGCGTAGTTGTCGCGGGAGGCCAGCACCCCGCCCGTGCCGCGCAGCTCGGTCGCGGTGTAGGTGTTGAAGTCGCAGTAGCCGCAGCGGGTCGCGCAGTACGGGACGTGCAGGTAGAAGCCGAGGGAGCGAGCTGCGGCCCCGGCGAGCGCGGACGCGGGCAGCGCGCCGTCCTCGGGAACGGGCTCGCCGTCGGGGAGTGCGGAAGGCATGCCCTCCATTGTCCAGCACCGGCGCGGTCACTCCGCCTGGAGCACCAGCAGCGCCAGATCGTCCTCCGGCAGGCCGCCGCCGAAGTCGTGCACCAGGCGGCGGATCCTTTCAGCGATCAGCTCCGCGCCGAGCCCGGCACAGCCGGACAGGGCGCGCGCCAGCCCGTCGCCGTCGTCGAACTGGCGGGAGCCGCAGCGCCGCTCGGTCACCCCGTCGGTGACGCACAGCAGGCTGTCGCCGGGCCGCAGGTCGAGGGTCTCGCTGGTGTAGGTCTCGTCCTCGACCACACCGAGCAGGGTCTGCGGGCGGGCGGCCGTGCGCACGGCGCCGTCCGGGCCGAGCAGCAGCGGCAGGGGGTGCCCGGCGGAGGCGAGGGTGCAGCGGACCCCGCCGTCGTACGGCGTCAGCTCGCCGTAGAGCAGGGACAGGAAGCGGGTCTGCGGGCCGTCGCCGGCGACCAGGGGGCGGCCTCCGGCGGCGACCAGGGCGCGGGCGGCGGCGTCGGCGGCCTCGGTGGCGTCGTCCAGGAGGAGCTGGTTGAGCCGGTCGAGGACGTCGGCGACCCGGTAGCCCTCGCGGGCGAGCAGCCGCAGCCAGGGGCGGGCGAGGCCGATCACGACCGCCGCCTCGGGGCCCTTGCCCTGGACGTCGCCGACGGCGAAGCACCAGCGGCCGTCGCCCGCCGGGAACAGGTCGTAGAAGTCGCCGCTGGGGCCGCCCTTGTCGCAGGGCTCGTAGACGAGGGCGCTGCGCATCCCGGGGATCTCGGCGACCGCCCCCGGCAGCAGGCCGCGCTGCAGGACGGCGCTGATGGTGGCCTGGCGGGCGTACTGCCGGGCCGCGCCGATGGCGAGGGCCACCCGGCGGCTGAGGTCCTCGACGAGCCCGGTGACCTCGTCGGGAAACCGGGCGAGCCCGCACCGGCCGATGACCAGCGTGCCCAGCGGCCGGCCGCCCGCGATCAGCCGGTACGCCAGCGCCGTGCCGTCGGCGCCCTGGGGGCCGAGCGCGGCGCCGGGCCAGGGGTACGGCTCGGGGCCGGAGCGCAGCAGCCCCTCCCGGGGGCCCGGCGGCTCCTTCTCCAGCGCGCAGCGCAGCTCCTCGATGCGGTTCTCGCTGGCGTGCCAGACCCGCGCCGGTCCGCCGCCGGCGCCGCCGCGCACGGACGCCTCGTCCTCCAGCCACACCGCGCACCAGTCGGCGAGCCGCGGCACGATCAGCTGGCCGGTGAGGGCGGCGACCAGGTTCTCGTCCAGCTGCCCGGCGAGCAGGTCGGAGGCCTCGGCGAGGAAGGACAGCGCGCCCCGGCCGAGCCAGTCCCCCT
Source organism: Streptomyces sp. AF1A (assembly GCF_047340315.1). NCBI lineage: Bacteria > Bacillati > Actinomycetota > Actinomycetes > Kitasatosporales > Streptomycetaceae > Streptomyces > Streptomyces sp. AF1A. Next base: position 10,535 of record NZ_JBLEBI010000090.1, on the reverse strand, counting down.
CCCCGTCGGCGCGCAGCGGCTGCGGGGCCAGGTCCTCGGCGACCTCCAGGGCGTCGCGCGGGCCGGGGCCGGCCGGCGTCTCGCTGCCGCCCGGGGGCAGCCGGGCCCACACCGTCTTGGCGCCGGTGCGGTAGGTGACGCCCCAGGATTCGGCGAGCGTGCCGACCAGGCGCAGCCCGCGCCCGTACTCGGGAGTGTCGTACGGCGGCTCGCCGGCGGCCGCGTCGCGCGGCGCGCGGGAGGGGTGCTGATCGCGGACCTCCACGACCAGGGCGCCGCCGTCCTCCAGCCGCCAGTCCAGCTGGACGTCGGTGCCGGCGTGCACGACGGCGTTGGTGACCAGCTCGCTGACCACGGCCATGGCGTCGTCGACGAGCCGGGGCGCGACCTGCGGCAGGTCCATGAGCGCGGCCCGGATCAGAGCCCGGGCGGACCCGGGCGCGAGCGGGCTTCCGTGCAGGGTGGCCCGCCCCCGCGCCTCACCGGGTGGGGTCTCGCTCTCCCGCTGCGTCGGTATGGCCGCCATGTCCATGCGGCCAGGGTGACAGACCGGGGGCGGCCATGAGCGGTGAGTCACCGAAGTGGACAGAAGACGGCCACTTTCGAGCGGTGGTGAGCGCAACATGCCCGGGGGGCGGCGGGGACCGTGTCGGTGCCACGGTCCCCGCCGCCCCCGGGCAAGGGCCCTACTTCTCCCGCGTGCCGGCGTACATCTCGTCGATGAGGTGCTTGTACTCCCGCTCCACCACGGGCCGCTTCAGCTTCAGGCTCGGCGTGATCTCGCCGTGCTCCACGTCCAGGTCGCGCGGCAGCAGCCGGAACTTCTTGACGGTCTGCCAGCGCTGCAGGCCCTCGTTGAGCTGCTTGACGTACCCGTCGACCATCTCGACCGTCTGCGGCGCCGCGACGATCTCCGCGTACGACCGGCCCGCCAGGCCGTTCTCCTTCGCCCACTCCTGGATGGCGAGCTCGTCCAGGGCGATCAGGGCGGTGCAGTAGTTCCGGTCGGCGCCGTGCACGAGGATGTTCGAGACGTACGGGCACACCGCCTTGAACTGGCCCTCGACCTCGGCCGGGGCCACGTACTTGCCGCCGGAGGTCTTGATGAGGTCCTTCTTGCGGTCGGTGATGCGCAGATAGCCGTCGGGGGACAGCTCGCCGATGTCGCCGGTGTGGAACCAGCCGTCGGACTCCAGCACCTCGGCCGTCTTCTCGGGCAGGTTGTGGTAGCCCTGCATGATGCCGGGACCGCGCAGCAGGATCTCGCCGTCGTCGGCGATGCGGACCTCGGTGCCGGGCAGCGGCTTGCCGACCGTGCCGGTGCGATAGGCCTCGCCGGGGTTGACGAAGGAGGCCGCGGAGGACTCGGTGAGGCCGTAGCCCTCCAGGATGTGGATGCCGGCGCCGGCGAAGAAGTAGCCGATCTCCGGGGCGAGCGCGGAGGCGCCGGAGACGCAGGCGCGCAGCCGGCCGCCGAAGGCCTCGCGGAGCTTGCCGTAGACGAGCGTGTCGGCCACCTTGTGCTTGGCCGCCAGGCCGAACGGCACGGTGCGGTTGCCGGTGCGCCGGAAGTTGTCCTGGCTGGTCTTTGCGTACTCGCGGGCGACCTCGGCGGCCCACTGGAAGATCTTGTACTTGGCCGGACCGCCCTCGCGGGCCTTGGCCGCGACGCCGTTGTAGACCTTCTCGAAGATGCGCGGCACGGCCGCCATGTACGTCGGCTGCACCACCGGAAGGTTCTCGATGATCTTGTCGACGCGGCCGTCGACGGCGGTGACGTGCCCGACCTCGATCTGCCCCGAGGTGAGCACCTTGCCGAAGACGTGCGCCAGCGGCAGCCACAGGTACTGCACGTCGTCCCGGCCGACCAGGCCGGTCGCGGCGATCGCCTTCGCCATGTACGCCCAGTTGTCGTGCGGCAGGCGCACGCCCTTGGGACGGCCGGTGGTGCCGGAGGTGTAGATGAGGGTGGCGAGTTGGTCCCTGGTGAGCGCGCCGACCCGCTCCTTGATCAGCTGGGGATGCTGCTCCAGGTAGGCCGCGCCGCGCCGCTCGAGCTCGGCGAGGGTGATCACCCAGTCGCTCGTCTCCGCGCCGGCCGGGTCGATGACGACGACCCTGGTCAGGTAGGGCAGCTCGGCGCGCTTCTCCAGCGCCTTCGCGACCTGGCCCGCGTCCTCGGCGATCAGCACGCGGCTCTCGGAGTCGGAGAGGATGAACGCGGACTCGTCGGCATTGGTCTGCGGGTAGATCGTCGTGGTGGCGCCGCCCGCGCACAGGATGCCGAGGTCGGCGAGGATCCACTCGACGCGGGTGGAGGAGGCGAGCGCCACCCGCTGCTCGGGCTGCACGCCCAGCTCGATGAGGCCGGCCGCGATCGCGTACACCCGCTCCGCCGCCTGCGCCCAGCTCAGCGACCTCCAGTCGTCCGGGCCCTGGCCCGATGCGGGCGGCACCGGGTAGCGGTAGGCCTCGGCCTCCGGTGTGGCCGCCACGCGCTCCAGGAAGAGGGTCGCCACGGACGGCGGACGGTTCTGGATCAGGGTCTGTGTGTCGCTCACGACATCCTCCGGGCCCGCGACAGTGCGGCTGTACTCGGTGCGGCTGACTAACTCACGGTGGGGTTCGCGCTTGTTTAACTCGCGAGTAACTATCGAGCAGGGACAGGGTAAGGGGCGACCGGCCGCTGCGTAAGGGGCTTCGGCCTGTCACTTTCCACGCAGAGCGACCCTACGCACGCGTAGGGCCCGCCGCGCTTTCGCACGACGGGCCCCTGTGTGTCCGGGTTTACGGGCGCGACCCGCTGTTGGCGTCGGTTACTTCTTGGCCTTGCTCGACCCCGCGCTGTCATCGCTGGACAGGACGGCGATGAAGGCCTCCTGCGGAACCTCCACGGAACCCACCATCTTCATCCGCTTCTTGCCTTCCTTCTGCTTCTCCAGCAGCTTCCGCTTGCGGGAGATGTCACCGCCGTAGCACTTGGCGAGGACGTCCTTGCGGATGGCGCGGATGGTCTCGCGGGCGATGACCCGGGAGCCGATGGCGGCCTGCACCGGCACCTCGAAGTTCTGCCGCGGGATCAGCTCCTTGAGCTTGGCGACCAGCCGTACGCCGTACGCGTACGCCTGGTCCTTGTGGGTGATCGCCGAGAAGGCGTCCACCTTGTCGCCGTGCAGCAGGATGTCGACCTTGACGAGCGAGCTGCTCTGCTCGCCCGTGGGCTCGTAGTCGAGGGAGGCGTAGCCGCGCGTCTTGGACTTCAGCTGGTCGAAGAAGTCGAAGACGATCTCCGCGAGCGGGAGGGTGTAGCGGATCTCGACGCGGTCCTCGGACAGGTAGTCCATGCCGAGCAGGGTGCCGCGTCGGGTCTGGCACAGCTCCATGATCGCGCCGATGAACTCGGTCGGCGCGAGGATCGTCGCCCGTACGACCGGCTCGTAGACCTCCTGGATCTTGCCCTCGGGGAACTCGCTCGGGTTGGTGACCGTGTGCTCGCTGCCGTCCTCCATGATCACGCGGTAGACCACGTTGGGGGCGGTGGCGATCAGGTCGAGGCCGAACTCGCGCTCCAGGCGCTCCCGGATCACGTCCAGGTGCAGCAGGCCGAGGAAGCCGACGCGGAAGCCGAAGCCGAGCGCGGCGGAGGTCTCCGGCTCGTACACCAGCGCGGCGTCGTTGAGCTGGAGCTTGTCCAGCGCCTCGCGCAGCTCGGGGTAGTCGGAGCCGTCCAGCGGATACAGACCCGAGAAGACCATCGGCTTGGGGTCCTTGTAGCCGCCGAGGGCCTCGGTGGCGCCCTTGTTCTGGCTGGTGACGGTGTCACCGACCTTGGACTGGCGGACGTCCTTCACGCCGGTGATGAGGTAGCCCACCTCACCGACGCCGAGGCCGTCGGCCGGGAGCATCTCGGGCGAGCTGACGCCGATCTCCAGCAGCTCGTGCGTGGCGCCGGTCGACATCATCCGGATGCGCTCGCGCTTGTTGAGCTGGCCGTCGATGACACGGACGTACGTCACCACGCCCCGGTACGAGTCGTACACCGAGTCGAAGATCATCGCGCGGGCCGGGGCGTCCGCGACGCCGACCGGCGCCGGGATCTCCTTGACGACCTTGTTCAGCAGCGCGTCGACGCCGAGACCGGTCTTCGCGGAGACCTTGAGCACGTCGTCCGGGTCGCAGCCGACCAGGTTCGCCAGCTCCTCGGCGAACTTCTCCGGCTGCGCCGCCGGCAGGTCGATCTTGTTCAGGACCGGGATGATCGTGAGGTCGTTCTCCATCGCCAGATAGAGGTTGGCGAGGGTCTGCGCCTCGATGCCCTGGGCGGCGTCGACCAGCAGGATGGTCCCCTCGCAGGCGGCCAGCGACCGCGAGACCTCGTACGTGAAGTCGACGTGCCCCGGGGTGTCGATCATGTTGAGGATGTGCGTCGTGCCCTGGTCGGGGCCCTCGGTCGGGGCCCAGGGCAGACGCACCGCCTGGGACTTGATCGTGATGCCGCGCTCGCGCTCGATGTCCATCCGGTCGAGGTACTGAGCACGCATCTGCCGCTGCTCGACCACACCGGTCAGCTGGAGCATGCGGTCGGCGAGCGTGGACTTGCCGTGGTCGATGTGCGCGATGATGCAGAAATTGCGGATCAGAGCCGGGGCGGTACGGCTCGGCTCGGGCACATGGTTAGGGGTCGCGGGCACGCAGGGTCCTGTCTCTTGAGGCGCCTTATGCCTCGGGTCGGATCGTTACGTAGTCTCCATGGTCCCACGGGGAGGGACCGGGAGCCGTTTTGGGCCGCTCGCAGGGCCACTGGTACTGTAGATGGCTGTGCCTCATGCCCTCTCAGCGCGAGGCGCGTCAGAGAAATTTTGGATCATCGGTACGGGACCCGTGCGGCCCCGCACCAGAACCTGAAAAGGCTCCTTCGTGGCGAACATCAAGTCCCAGATCAAGCGGATCAAGACCAACGAGAAGGCGCGGCTGCGCAACAAGGCCGTCAAGTCCTCCCTGAAGACCGCGATCCGCAAGGCCCGTGAGGCCGCCGCCGCGGGTGACGCCGAGAAGGCCGTCGAGCTGCAGCGCGCTGCCGCGCGTGCGCTCGACAAGGCCGTCTCGAAGGGCGTCATCCACAAGAACCAGGCCGCCAACAAGAAGTCGGCGCTGGCTTCCAAGGTCGCGTCCGTCAAGGGCTGAACACCCTTTCTGATCTGACCGCCGGAAGGACCCAGAGCGGGCCCTCTCTCATCCGCTCCCGCCCGGCACCCCCGGATTCGTACGCGGCCTGCGTTCGCCACGCGGGTACGGATCCAACAGCCTGACCGAAGACCCCGGCTCCCTTCTTCCCCAGGGTGGGTGACGGGGTCTTCGACATACGGCGCCCCGGGCTCCGGGCCTGCCCTGGGCGCGCCCGCGTGAGCGAGCCCACCCGGCCCCAGGCGCGCCCGCGTGACCGAGCCCACCCGGCCCCAGGCACACCCTCGTGAGCGAGCCCACCGGACCCCGGGCACGCCCACGCGGCCGAATCCACCGAGCCCCATGCACGCCCCGCGTGAGCGAGCCCACCGGACCCCGGGCACGCCCACGCGGCCGAATCCACCGAGCCCCATGCACGCCCCACGTGAGCGAGCCCACCGGACCCCAGGCGCGCCCGCTTGACCGAACCCACCCGGCCTCAGGCACGCCCCACGCGACCGAGCCCGCCCGCCTGACCGAACCCGGGGGACCCCGTGCACGCCCCACGCGACCGAACCCACCGGACCCCAAGCACGCCCCGCGCGACCGAGCCCAGCAGGCCGAACCCACAGGGCTCTAAGCGCGCCCCCGTGAGCGAGCGGCTCGAGCGATGGTCACCACCGCCTTCTCCAACGCGTACTCGGGATCATCCCCGCCGCCCTTCACGCCGGCGTCGGCCTCGGCGATGGCCCGCATGGCCACCGAGACGCCGTCGGCCGTCCAGCCCCGCATCTGCTGCCGCACCCGGTCGATCTTCCACGGCGGCATCCCCAGCTCGCGCGCCAGATCGGCCGGCCGCCCGCCGCGCGCGGAGGACAGCTTCCCGATGGCCCGCACGCCCTGTGCCAGCGCACTGGTGATCATCACCGGCGCCACGCCCGTGGCCAGCGACCACCGCAGCGCCTCCAGCGCCTCCGCGGTGCGCCCCTCCACCGCCCGGTCCGCGACCGTGAAGCTGGAGGCCTCGGCCCGCCCGGTGTAGTACCGCCCGACCACGGACTCGTCGATCGTCCCCTCGACGTCCGCGACCAACTGCGCCACCGCGGACGCCAGCTCGCGCAGGTCACTGCCGATGGCGTCGCACAGCGCCTGGCACGCCTCTGGCGTCGCCGACCGCCCCGCCGTCCGGAACTCCCCCCGCACGAACGCCAGCCGGTCCGCCGGCTTGGTCATCTTCGGGCAGGCCACCTCCCGCGCCCCCGCCTTGCGCGCGGCATCGAGCAGCCCCTTGCCCTTCGCACCGCCCGCGTGCAGCAGCACGAGCGTGATCTCCTCGGCGGGCGCCCCGAGATACGCCTTCACGTCCTTGATCGTGTCCGCCGACAGATCCTGCGCGTTGCGTACGACCACCACCTTGCGCTCGGCGAAGAGCGACGGGCTGGTCAGCTCGGCGAGCGTGCCGGGCTGCAACTGGTCCGGGGTCAGGTCCCGCACGTCCGTGTCGGCGTCGGCGGCCCTGGCGGCGGCCACGACCTCCCGCACGGCACGGTCGAGCAGCAGGTCCTCCTGGCCCACGGCGAGTGTCACCGGGGCAAGCGGGTCGTCGTTCGCAGTCTTCCTGGCCATCGTGACAAGCATCCCACGCCCCACTGACAAGGACCCGCCCGCGGACCCCGTGCCCAACCCGGTGCGGGAGACGATCCCCCATCTCCCCGGCCAGGGCTACGGCTCCTCGCGCCAGCCGTCCCACTGGCCGGCGAACGCGTCCAGCGCCTCCGGGTCCAGCCGCTTCTCCTCGTCCCGCAGGACCACCAGCCACTGGGCGTCCTCGGCGTCGTCCTCACCGGCCAGCGCGTCCCGGACCAGCCGCGGCTCCTCGTCGATGCCGAACCGCTCCCCGAGCGCCTCGGCCGCCTCCTCCGCCGCGTCCCGGTCGGGCAGCACCAGCACGTGTCTCACATCGCTCACGGCCCCATTCTCCGGCACCGGCACCCGCCCCGAACGGCCGGTACGGGCTGCTGCGGCCGCGGCATCAGCTCGGATTCCGCCTCCGCACGGTGGGCACGCGGCTCAGCTCGATCCCGAACCGCTCCCGGTACACCGCCAGTACCTCCTCGTCCGTGTCCAACTCCCGTGTCCCGCGCGCCCCGTCGGCGCCCGTCGTCGTCAGCGTGCGCCCACTGAGCGTGATCCTCCCTCCGTCCTCCGTCACCCGCGAGCAGACCAGCGACCGCATGAAGTGCGACAGCGGCGAGGTGCTGTGCCACCACGCACCGGCCGCGAAGTCCGCGAGCACCCGTGGTCGCGTCTCCAGCCGGTACTGCGGCCTGCCGTCCCGTAGGACGTCCAGGTCCCCGGCGCCCGCCGCCTCACCTCCGCCCCGCGCCCCGGCCGCGTCCGGACCGGCCTCCGCCACCCGGAACACGCCGCCCGGATCGGCCTGCTCCCCGCGCTCCGCGTACGCCAGGGGGTGATGGCTGTGCGCCCCGAACCCGACATCGGCGAGCCAGGTCTCCCCGTCCGCCGTCCCCACCCGCAGCGCGAGATGGTCGTAGGGGATACCGAGCCGGCCCTCCTCGCCGTACACGCGGCCCGCGAGGAGCTCCACCTCGTAGCCGAGCGCGGCGAGCAACGCGCCGAACGCGCCGTTCAGTTCGTAGCAGAAGCCGCCTCGCCGGGCCGCGGTCACCTTGTCCAGCAGCCGCTTCTCCTCCAGCACGATCTCCTCTCCGAGGTGGACCGACAGGTTCTCGAAGGGAACGGTCTGCAGATGGCGCAGGTGCAGTTCGCACAGCGCCCCGCCGGTGGCCCGTCGCGGGCGGGCGACCCCGAGCCGGCGGAGATAGGCATCGACCTGAGCTGAGTTCATGTCCTCAGTCTGGGCGATCGCCCCGTCTCCCCCCACGCCCCATCGGACCGTGACCGTCCGCGCCCCGGCTCCCTGCCCTGCCCTCAGCCCGCTCCTCGCGAACCGCTCTCCTTCCCCTCACCTCTCGTCACTCTCTCGCCACCTTCACCTCCCCGCCCGCCCCTTCGGTCCCGGCGACCGCAAGCGCTCCATCCCGGTCGGTGCGCAGGACGACCGCCCCACCGGACCGCAACGCGGCCACGGTCGACGGAGCCGGGTGGCCGTACGGGTTGTCGGCACCGCAGCTGATGAGGGCCACCCGGGGAGCCGCGAGCCGTATCAGCTCGGGGTCCTGGTAGGCCGACCCGTGATGGGCCACCTTCAGCACGTCCACCGCCGCCAGCTCGGCCGCCGCCGGTGACCGCAGCAGCGCCTGCTGGGCCGGGGGTTCGAGGTCTCCGAGCAACAGCATCCGCAGCCCGCCTGTGCGGACGAGCAGTGCCACGCTGGCGTCGTTCGGACCGTCCAGCTCCGGCGCGGTGCCCGGCCCCGGCGGGGGTGCCCCCGGGTCCGAGGGCGACCGGGCGCCGGGCGGCGGCCACAGGACCCGCCAGGCCAGCGGTCCGGTGCGCCGCTCCTCCCCCGCGGCGGCCCGCGTCACCGGGATGTGCCGTGCGGCGGCCTCCCTGCTGACGAACTCCGCCTCCTGCGCCGGTTCTTCGAGTCCCGTGGTCTCGATCGCGGCGACCGTGCGGCCCCGCAGGACGCCCGGCAGCCCCGCCACATGGTCGGCGTGGAAGTGGGTCAGCAGGAGGAGGGGGATGCGTGTGATGCCCAGGTGGCGCAGGCAGTCGTCGACGAGCGCCGGGTCGGGTCCCGCGTCCACGACCACCCCGGCTCCCTCGCCCGCCGCCAGGACCGTCGCATCGCCCTGCCCGACATCACACATCGCGAACCGCCAGCCCGGCGGCGGCCAGCCCGTCAGGACCCGCGTCAGCGGCGCCGGCCGCACCACCGCCAGCAGGAACAGCACCCCGAGCAGCCCGCACCACCACGGGTGCCGCAGCAACCGCCGTCCGGCCGCAACGACCGCCACGGTCACCGCCGCGAGCAGCAGCGCGCCCGGCCAGCTCCCCGGCCAGTCCACTCCCGCGCCGGGCAGCGCCGCCCCGGTACGGGCGACCCGGGCGATCCACTGGACCGGCCAACCGGCGCACCAGGCCAGTGCCTTGGCCAGTGGCATCGCCACCGGTGCCGCGGCGAGCGCGGCGAAGCCCAGCACCGTCGCCGGTGCCACCGCCACCTCGGCCAGCAGGTTGCACGGCACGGCCACCAGGCTCACCCGGGCCGACAGCACCGCCACGACCGGCGCGCACACGACCTGCGCGGCAGCGGCCGCGCCCAGCGCCTCGGCGAGCCTCGGGGGCACCCGGCGCCGCCGCAGCGCCTCGGTCCAGCCCGGTGCCAGCACCAGCAGCGCCCCGGTGGCCAGCACCGAGAGCAGGAAGCCGTAACTGCGGGCCAGCCACGGGTCGTAGAGCACCAGCAGCAGGACCGCCGTGGCCAGCGCCGGGATCAGGGTTCTGCGGCGCCCCGTGGCCAGGGCGAGCAGCGCGACCGCGCCGCACGCGGCGGCCCGCAGCACACTGGGGTCGGGCCGGCACACCTCCACGAATCCCAGGGTGAGCACTCCCGCGAGCACTGCGGTCATCCGCAGGGAGAGCCCCAGGCGCGGTGCGATGCCACCGCGCTCGATCTGCTGGGCCAGCCCGGGCGGTCCGATGAGCAGGGCGAGCAGGACGGTGAGGTTGCTCCCGGAGACGGCGAGCGTGTGGGCCAGGTCCGTCTCCTTGAAGGCGTCGTCCAGCTCGGGCGTGATCCGCGAGGTGTCCCCGACGACCAATCCGGGCAGCAGCGCCCGCGCATCCTCCGGCAGACCCTCGGTCGCCTCCCGCAGCCCGTCCCGGAGTTGCCCCGCCAGCCGTTGCGCTCCGCTCGGCCCCGCCACGATCCGGGGCCCCGGCCGTTCCCGCACCCGCAGTACGGCCGCCGTCCGGTCGCCGCCCGCCGACGCGGGCACGAGCCGTCCGTCCACCTGGAGCCGTGTGGACGGCAGCAGAGCCAGCCACGCGGCCCGGCGGCGACCCGCGGCCCGGCCGTCGGTGCCCGACGGCGCCCTGGCGCCCCGTTCCGGAGCCGGGGGTGAATCCGTGCTCCCTTCCTCTCCCGGCGGCGGCTCGGCACTCCCCCCGCGCCCGGCGCTGCCGCCCCCTGTCGACGACGGCCCGGAGCTCCCCCGCGGCGCCGGAACGTCCGCGTCGACGACCATCAGCACCGGAGCCCGCGTCCGCGCAGCGCTCCCGTCGCGCCGCTCGACGCGCCGTACCTCCGCGCGGACCAGCACCGCCACCGGGGCCGTGTGATCGCCGCGCACCCGTGGTCTGCTCAGCCAGGGGTCGCCGGTCACCTCGACCTCGGCGGTCACGGTCGCCGACCGCCGGGCCAGCTCGGGCACCGGCCCGCG